>CAZHLC010000249.1:0-6266 GCA_964532545.1 uncultured Leptospiraceae bacterium
GCCTTAGGTTGCGATACCCTTGGTAAGGGCCGCTGGTACAGAAAGCAGGGTAGGGTAGTCGCTAAGGCTAGGGTGGTTACCTATTGTACCCACTATATCGAAGACGATGTAAAAGATTTTGAAAAGAAATGTCTGAAATTTGAACGAAATAACACATATACTGCCCGTTTCTTGTTTAAGAAACGCGCCGGTTCGTGGTTTATGAAAAAAATTGGTGAGAACTGGGTCAAAATTGGCCGTTTACTGAAAATCAAATGAAAGCCTCTTTCTCTCAATTGCTTCTGTTATTGGCGTTGGCCTTCGCTCTCACGGGCTGGTATGCTCAGACAATACGCTCTCAGCATAAGATAAGGGTGACTACAAAGGCAGCAAAACCAGCGACTAAAGCAGGTAAGGTAGAACGCCTTTTCAAATTCTTTAATCGCTGGCAGGGCAGCCCTTACGAGAGCGGGGGGCTGAACAGGGCCGGCGTTGACTGCTCTGGGCTGGTCATCAAGGCCTTTAGATCAAAAAGGTTACCCAGGCGGGCCGCCCAGCAGGCTAGACAAGGCCGCGCTGTCAGCCGGGCCGAGCTTAAGCCCGGTGATTTGCTGTTCTTCGCTACCGAAGAAGAAAGGCCAGAGCTGGTATCTCACGTGGGCATCTTTCTACACAAAGATAATTTCTTTCATGCTTCGAGTACCCGGGGGGTAATCATGTCGAATCTTGGTGAGCCCTACTACAAGAAACGTTTTCTGTTTGCCCGGCGCCTGTAGACTGCCTTATTAGCCTTGCAGGCGTCATTTGGGTTTAATATCCATCCACCCTCTTTGCTTTTGCAGCAAACGCTCTACTTAAGTTATGAAAGCAGTAAACAGACGATTTTTACTTTTTGCGCTGCTGATATTGTTCATATCGCAGGCTGCTCATGGCGTTTCAATCGACTTACGCGATTTGAAGTGGTATGCTAAACGCGGTTTTGATAAATCATATCTGAAAAAGTTTGATGTGAAACAAAGTGGGGTGAAAAAGATCACAAACTTTCCCCTCAACCCAAACCGTATTTTCAAACCCCATAGATCGGCCCGGGTCAATCAATTCAGCTTTTACAGCGAATTTCGTTTAAGCAAGAAGCAGCTGAAACGCTCGAAGAGACTCTCGCTTCTTCTTTCTGGCATTGGTGAAAACTGGGCGGTTTATCTTAACGGCAAGTTGCTGCGTAAAGAAATCTATCTCAATAGTAGCAAGACCAGGCTTTTACGTTTTCGCAATATGCGAAACCAGGTGGTCGATTTGCCCAGGGGCAAACTCAAGAAAAAAAACCGCCTACTGTTTCACATAGTTGGTTACCCACCCCAGTCTGCCCTGGCCTCAAACTTTCTGATTGGTTTACACTACCAAGAAGGGTACGTGATCGCTGATGATCATATTGTTAACGAACTAAGAGCCGAAAGAATCAAACTTATTCTCATCGGTATTTACTTCTTCTTCGGGCTGTACCACTTTTTCTTTTTTATTCGCCGGCCCGGGGTGACCTACAATCTCTACTTTGCCCTGTTCTCGTTGTCTCTGGCCACCTATTTCGGGGCCTTCTCAAACGAGGCCTTCGATCTTCTGTCAGATTCACGTTATATTATTCTGGCAGCGTACGCAGCCCAGCCACTGGCCCTCTCTCTGTTTATTCTTTTTCTACATAATTTTTTCTATTCGCAGCAACGCTTATTCTGGGCTGTTCGCATCAGCGTGCTGGTGAACCTGCTGGTGGTTGCCGCCATACTAGTTGTTGAGGTTCGTTATTATCAAACCTGCCTTGTAGCCTGGTATGTGGTTGCGGCACCCCAGGTGCTGTACCTGATCTTTTTTATTATCAAGGCACTGGTGAGAAAACTCAAGGGCAGCCTCGCCATGACTCTGAGCGTGGCCTCGATGACTCTGTTTGTGCTCTTTGATGTCTTCGATACTATCTTTTTTAATACAAGAGTGCGCTTACTGCAATATGGTTTTTTCGTCTTTGTATTTATTCTGGTGACTATTCTGGCCAACCAGTTTCTTGAATTAAATCGCGAGACCGAAAGGCTTAACGAAGAATTGATCCGGCAAAAAGACGCGTTTGAGCGTTTTGTACCTAAACAGTTTCTGCAGCTGCTGGGCAAAGAGACCGCCATCGATATCGAGCTGGGTGATAACAAAGCCAAGACCATGAGCGTGCTTTTCTCAGACATGCGTGATTTTACCGGTTTTGCCGAGCGCCTGGGCCCCGAAGATGCTTTTAAACTGGTGAACAACTATTTCGCCAAGATGGAGCTGGCCATCGAACAGAAGGTGGGCTTTGTTGATAAATATATTGGCGATGGAATTATGGCTCTGTTCGGTAATCAAGATGCAAGTCTGCCTGCAGCCAACCGGGCCATTGATGCCTCAATTCAGATGATGACCAACCTGAAAGATTTTAACACCCAGAGAAAGCAGAGCGGTAAACAGAGCGTACGTATTGGTATTGGCATTAATACCGGCCCGGTCATTCTGGGTACGGTTGGCAGCCAGCGCCGTATCGATACCACCGTGATCGGTGATACTGTTAATCTGGCCTCACGCCTTGAACAATTAACCAGCTACTACGAAGTTAACGTGATTATATCTGATTACACCTACAGAGAGCTGGTAGGTGATGAGAACTATATGTTGCGCGAGATCGATTCGGTTTTTGTAAAAGGTAAACAGAAGCCCACGGTCATCTATGAAGTTTTTAATAACGATGAAGATGACCTGCGCCAGATTAAACAAGAGTCGCAGGGTGCCCTGGCTCTGGCCATGGCACTGTACAAAAGCCGCGACTTTGCCGGGGCGAAAGAGCATTTTCAAAAGGCCAACCTTGACCCCCGCGATAAGGTTCCGGCGATTTTTATTGCCCGCTGTGAAAAATATGAAAACGAACCCCCGGCCGAAAACTGGCAGGGCGCTGAGTTTCGCAGCTGATTAAAACAATTCTTTAGTAATATCAGGTATGATCATGGCACGTTTCTTTGGTTTGATGCGGGTGCGATAGGCGCCATTTGCAAAAAGTAAGCTGCCAATTTCTTTATTGCCCCTCGATTCGGCCAGAGCCAGAGCGGTTACCCCATTCTTGTTCTTATGGTTTACGTCAACCCGTTTCTTCAGCAGAACCTTCACCATATCGATGCGGTTCAGCTTGGCTGCCAGCAGTAACGGGGTGAAATCGCGGTAAACAACCTTTGGGTTTGCGCCCAGTTTCAGATATTTTTTAAACGCCTTGAGGTTGCCTTTGTAGATGGCCTGAATCATTTCAAAATCAAGCAATTCTTGATCATACTTTTTTTCTTTTTCGACCTTGGGTGTGACTATCTCTTCAGTGAAGACCGTGCGGGCCCCGGCGTAACGTTTTCGCCAGTATCGATATTTCATTTTTGTGTAGCTGACAGTCTTGCCGGTGGTGGGGGCATGTAGAAATTTACCGTTGCCCACGTAGATGCCTACATGAGACACCTTGGGGGTATAGGTGCGGTAAAAAACCAGGTCGCCTTTTTTAGGCTTTCGCACTTTCTTCAGCATCTTGTGCTGCCTTCTCGAACTATGAGGAAATTTAAGCCCGAATTTACCGTACACGTATTTGATATAACCACTGCAGTCAAAGCCCTTAGGTGAACTGCCGCCAAAAACATAGCGGGTGCCAATATACTTTTTGGCCATGGCGACTATGTTATCACGGGTGAGCTTTTTTTTCTCAGCCGATTGAAAACCAGAAGTAAAGACAAGTGAAATAGCCACTATTATAAAGTATTTATACATAGTAATATCCTCAAGCCGCCGAATTAGACTCAAATCGAGCAGAAGAGTTCGACCGGTTTAAAAGTCAATGAAAACTGCAGCCTTAGCTTAAGGCAGCTAGTACTTTTGCAATGGCCTCTGCAAGCTTTACTTTCAGAATCTCGGCCTTTTCTACAATCAACTGCTTACTCTCTTCATTCATATAGAGGCTTCTATTGAGTTCGACCTGAATCACATGGCGGTGCTCAGCAGGGCGACCGTAGCGCTGGGTGAGGCGCCCACCCTTATAGGGCCAACTATATTTCACCTGAAAACCGCACGACTCATAAGCTTCTATCACCAGGTCTTTGTATTTAGCATCGCAGCTGGTTGCATCAACATCACTGATTACAATCTCGGCCCGTTGCTCACCGGGGTCGGGGTGTGCCTGGGTGCCCAGAGAAGGCATGCTGTGTAGATCTAAATGAAGCACCTGTTTGTAGCCCTGCTTGAAGAAGTCTGCATACTGCTTTTCAATCTTGTCATGAAAGGGGCGATGATAATTTTTTACCAGCTCTTTGTGCAGGCTTTGGGTGATCGGTTTATGCATAAGAACTTCGCCCCGGGTTGTTTTCACCCAGTGCAGGCCTGTAGTGAAGCTGCCGCCTTTGTTAGAGCTGCCTTCAACAGAGTCTGCATCAACATCTGTCTCTAAGCGGTTTAAATCAGCTAAGTATCGGTGCCAGGGCGATATGATCGCCAAAAGTTTCAGATCATCTATAACGGGATAGTATAACTGATCGACATAACGGTCAACATCGCACATAAGCAATGGCTCGGGCAGATTCTGTAACCAGGTACATTCTGCAGGCACCTGCTCGCCCGAATGAGGAATCGTTAGAAAAAAAGCTGTTTGCTGCTTCATAAATTATCCGACGCGAAAAGGTCAGCCAAGCTGTAGCTTCTGGGCAGAAATTGACACAAAAACCTCTGCATTGGTTTCGGTTTCTACCCAGAAGAAGTCAATGTCATTTTCTCTGGCTGCATGCCAGTCAGTGTCGGCATCACCAATCATGCAGCACTCTGCCTTGGTAAACAACCCCTGATCGAGCACCTGAGCAATAATGTCTGGCTTTTTCTGGGGAGAGCCAAAGATGCCCTGAAAGTGATTTCTAATATTAAGCCTTTCGGTTATTACATCGATGTCATCTTGTGAAGAGCCAGTCACAATATAAAATCTCTGCTGCTGCGATTGGGCGAAAATGTAATCAATGACTGGCTCGTTGTAATCTGATGCCACCACCCCGTCTACAGTTAATTCGCTGTAGCGGGTAAAATACTCTTGCAGCTCGGCCTCAGGCAACTCAACCCCCGCATATTCTTTCAGATACATGGGAATTTTTTCAAAACGAGAAATTCCCCCGTGGGCGATGTTATGGGCCACCGCCTTTTTAACCACTTCGGGGCCGAAGGGCTCAAACAGCTGGGCATACCCTTCATCTTTAACATCATTTGAATCTTTGATTACGCCATCAAAATCGAAGAAGATAGCTTTATATTTTTTAAGACGATTCATGATTCTATATCATACTCAAAATCAGGAACAGGATTTTTTAAGGCACGCCCGGCAAAAAAGTCAGCTACAGCTTCAGCGGCGCCGTACTCCATACCGGCCCGGGCGTCAAATGAACATGAGCCGATATGCTGGGTCAGGGTAATATTTTCAAGTTCACGCAGTGGCCCCGTATAGGGCTCAACGTCATAGACATCAATGGCCGCTGCCCTGATTACATTCTGCTTGAGGGCAGTGTAAAGGTCTTCTTCTTTAACGATGGGGCCCCTGGCGGTATTAATCAGCACGGCACCTACTTTCATCTGCTTCAGAGTGGCAGTGTTTAACATATAACGGGTTTTGGCAGTGAGGGGAACATGTATCGACACAATATCACTTTCAGCGAGCAACTCTTCAAGAGCTACCTGCTTAATTGCCAGGCCCTGTTGCTGCAGCGATTTGATTTCATTTGATTTATTTAGAATATCACAAACCAGAATCTGTTTCGGCCGAAATGATGTAAGCAGGCGGGCCACATTACTGCCAACCCGGCCAAAACCAAGTAAGCCAACTACAGACTCTTCAATACGGCGGCCAACGGGCCTCGTCCACCGTTGTTGTCTTATCTGGCGATCACACAGGCTGACGTAGCGGGTGGTATCGATCATCATGCCAATGGTCAGTTCAACCACAGCCATGGTGACTGCATCTGGGGTATAGGCGACCGCAATGTTCTTTTCTCTACAGAGTTTTAACGGCACCGAATCAAGGCCAATGCCAACCCTTGAAATGAGTTTCAGGTTACCTGCCAGCTGCAGCAGTGGCTTAAGGTCTTCGGTGCCTGCAATGATGGCATCTTGTTCTCGGGCCAGTTCGGCGGTTTCTGCGGGCTTCAGCTTTCTTTTCGTCTCATTTATTGAAACCTCAAACCCATTCTTTTCAAGCAGCTCAATGGGTGATTTATCATATA
>CAZHLC010000250.1:0-6244 GCA_964532545.1 uncultured Leptospiraceae bacterium
CAACAGCCCGTAGAACGATTAATGCAATTAGGACACCAAAGGCTCTTAAACAGGAATTATTAATACATGCCGTCTTGCCTAAATATCATATCTCTGAATCTGGTGTATTGCTAAAAATCAATAATGTACCTAAAGAGATCACCGAGCCTGATGTGGCAAACGGCTGCTTCAGCCTGCACCATAGTGGCAAAACTCTCAGCACAGGCGGCTGGGAGTATTATCCCACGCTGTTGAACCATACCGATGTTTTTTATGCTGAAATCGAGAACCTACCCGAAGCCAAGGGTAAGCAAAAGCCAGCCCGTAGATTTGAGATAAAAACCGCTAACCAGTGCGAAGGCTATCGTTTTGTATCGGCTGAAAGCCAAGTCAGCGAGTACCCATATCGCATTTGCGAGGTGGGCAAGCCCTGTGGCGATGAGCAGCCAAACCCACCGCCGCAAGGCAAGATAGTTAAAAAATCAACAGTGACGGGGGCTGAAGTGGCGTTAGCCAAGAACGAAACCAAATATTTTTTTGCGGGTGCCACCAAGTCATTGCGAGCCTTGACCCTGGGTAAGAACTTCATTCACTTCTCGTTTGATGTAAAAATCAAGAATGGGGGCAAGGTTCCTGACCAGGTAGGCTTTGTGCTATTGCCTGAGGGCACCAAGCCGAGCATCGGCGATATCGAGCGCCTCGGAAAGTTTGCTACCTTTATCTGGAAAAGTAAATCACAGGTTTTTTATTTTAGCCCCTCGGGGGTGCAGCCAATCGAAGCCTATAGCTTATATGCTACAACAATACATGAAGACTATGCAAGAGAATACGGGAAATTGCGCACATGGTATACAGCTGGTGGTGAACAGCTTGCACAGAATCCGGAAACACTCATGTTTTTTCAATTGAACGGTTTTCCAAAAAAAATTAATTCTAAAGTATGTATTGCAAGCCGCCCATGTGCAAATACGAGAACTTTTGAGTTGGTAAAATCAGCCGATTTAGGTAAAGCACGTATTACCGTGATGAGGCGCATACCTTTGGGCAGTGCCTATAAGTGGAAATCTAAGGCGAAAATTATTGAGAACCTACCTATTATTAAGACTAAGCACGTATTTAAATCTAAACAAAGTTTAGGAGATTACCGTGACCTATGGGTAAAAGTCTCTGGAATCTCTGGTAACGTTGAAGCCGACTTTAGTGGCAATGAGCTATACATGAGATCTGTTTACAAAGGAGAGTATTGCATTGAAAAAGATGCCTTTGACAAAAAGCGAGAGGGGCGTGTAAAAATAATCTCGAGCAATGCTTATTGCCTACAGATTTTGACAACGCCAGGTAGTAAGCCAGAGAAAGTGAAAGCAAAGAACGGAGCACTCCTAAATATAACTCAATATATTGATAAAGAACGAATGAAGCTTAGGATTATTGTCAAGAAGACGGGAGAAGACGCGGGTGCCTTCTCTTTGGAAAATCCGTACCGGTATTTGTCGGTGACCTCTGAAAATATAGATATTCCCCTGCCACTGAGAAACAATTGGAAAGATTACAAGGTTTGCGTAAATGTAGAAAAGAAAACTAATTGTTCAGGCACAGATGACGACTTGGTAACGCAGTTAGAGTCACCGCTAAACCAGTACAGGTTGAATTTGAATGATGGATTGCAGTTTGCTAACACAGGTGTTCCGAAAAGTAAGAATTTAAAAGTATTTTTCACTTTATATTTTGGGAATGATTCCCTAGATTCGGCAATACCAATTCTTTTTGATAAGGCTTCGGGGACTTGGACTTTGATGGATGGAAAGAGTGTTTTGTATGTCAGCGAAAATGGGGTGGCAAAGAGTGAGATAAGCATTTTAGAGGCTACCAACCAATTCAAAGAAACTTTAAAAATAAATTCTCAGCCGTTAGAAAAAGGACATTTTAGGGGTAACTTTGTAGTAAATGGGATTCGGTATTCTGCTAAATTCGATAAGAGTCTAGGGAAAAATGCTGCCCAAGTCAAAAAAAAGGTAATAACCATCGCAAACTATAAGACCTTGGCAGGTTTAACGAATACTTTCCAAAAGAATGGGGTCTCAAGTGTTAATGTGACAAGTGCATTTGGCCGCGATGATATGCAATACCCCTCTATAAAGGCTAAGTATCCAAATGGAACTAGTCATCATACAGATGGAAAACCCGGATCTGGAAAAGCTTTGGATATAAGCTCAATGAAAATCAAGGGCGAAACAGTCTCATGGAAAATAAGTCAGCCGCCTTCGATTGCTATACAAAAGCGAGAGGCTCTTTCTGAAAATGTCAAAAAAGGCGAGAGATGTAAAAATGGGTGGGTAATTAAAGCAGAAAAACTAGCAAAACCTAAGAGGCGATGTAATCGATGGTCAAAAGAGCACAATGATATCTACTTTAGTTTTTACCAAGATCCGAATATTCAAGGAGCATTATCGCCTTATTTCATGTGGCGATGCTATGATAAGAAATACCCTGCCTCAACGTGCAAGAAACCTCGTGCAAACAATTTGAGAAGCGGTGATGAAAGGATACACTCACATCACCTTCACGTAGGTAGGGGGACTAAATAGAATGTTATACCGCTATGCTTTTTTCTTTCTAGTTTTATGCTCGAGGTCTTTTGGTGATGTCTACAATTTTAATGTAACGAGATTGCTCACATTAAAACCAGTAACTATTTATCAAGAAGTGAATAATAAACTCGTTTCCAAAGGCACCTGTGAAGCCTTTAAAGAAGTAGTCGATGTAAAAATAACCACAAGATTTGAGAAACTCTTGCGTGGCTTTATCTTTGAGGGTAATTGTGAAGGTGTGGTGGGCCTATTCATTAGAGATGCCGAGTTTGCTACCACATTTAGGTATTTTCGCATACAGGATAAGAAGTTCTTAGCATATGCGCGATCTGATATCAATGGCTGGTGGCCTGATATTGGAGGAGAAATTAGATTGTTTAAATCTGAATTCATTAGACTAGAGGTTTTTGATTACGAAAGAGGAGAGGTAATAAAAGTACCCTTTTCACTTTGTAGATCATTTAACAATTTTGAAAACCTGGAAAACTATTCTGGTGCCGACGGCGAAGATTGCCGTACACAGGCCCTTTCAGTCGTAGGACTATCAGCCAAAACTCTTACAATACGAACGGACTATGATTTATGGAATTCGACAGATCTGAATACCATCAAACGCAATGCATACATTCATTTTAAGGTTATCGGCAATAGGGTAAGGCCTATCTCAAGCAATGCCTATAATGTGATTATCGAGCCAAGAACCAATCTCTATGAAAAACGAAATCGAGAATCGAAAGTGATTTCAAATTTAGGTTATGGGAATATTGTGGGATCTTTGGAATACCCAATGGCGGGTATGGTAAAAGTTATTGAAAGAAATGGGATTATAGGCTATGTAGAAACGAAAGCTTTGGACAAGGCTCAGGACATATGGTTTAAAAATGAATAGTATGGGCACGAGACTACTTTTGAGTCTCTCTTTAATCAACTTAGTCTCCTTCTCCGTGGAGGCGAATTCTGAAGAACTAAAGTCTTTTAATCGCATTCAAATCACAGCTAAAGCCTACGACCAAGATTTTCCAGGAGGCTATTTCACAGTATTGCGAAAAAAAGCGAATAGTAAGGAAGTGTATGCGCTTGGTGAAGACATGCTCGAATGCAAAGATCAATACCGGTTTGGATTAATCGAGGAACCCAAGGTAAAAAGCACAAAGGTTGTCTTCGCTTTTGCTCATAAATACTGTTCAGGTAAAAAATGTAGCAAGTGTATTAAAAGCCGCTATCGATGTTCTCTAAACAAAGATGATATCGCAGGTAAAGTCATCTATACTGGTGATGATAACGGCGGTATCCCTTGCGTTAAGCGCTAGGTGGCTATCGCTCTAATTCTAATGCAGAATCCCAATCATCTTTGATTGCACATTCATCTTCAGAGGCTGATAAGTATTTGCTGTTATCCATCTTAAAGCAGGCCTCTGACTTGCCAATCTGTGCATAGATGACACCTTCTTCAATTCGCCAGCTCAATGTGCCTTTCTCAGTGCCCAAGCCACAATCTGGGTTTGTTGCTTCTCGCCAGTCGAGAAAGTAATTGCCCTTGCCAGCCGCTTTGAACACTACGAAAGATTTTGTGCAAAAGTCTGCGCTCGTAGCATTCCATTTACCAATTATTGCTTTTTCAGTTAATGGCGAAGCTTCTTTTGCTGTAGAACCATCACTTGCTGAAATAGTCGGTGAAGACTCTGTCGGTTTGCCTTCTTTAATGAACTCACTTAGAACCCAGCCTTTCTGGCCATTGAACTCAATGTTGACCCAATAGCCCTGCCATTTGCCAACTTTAACCTTTTCAGTCTTGCGGGAAATTTCAGTTATAATGTCGCCTGTGTTCAACTTGAATACCTTGCCATGATTTGTACCAGGCCCTGACCTTACATTAATAACCCCCTTGGGAATATGAAAGACCTTCTTTTCTGGTGAGCAATAAGAAAAGAGTAGTATTACTTGAAAGCATATGATAATGGTGCGCATGGGGTAATCAGTCAATTCTCTGGTAAAAAGTCAATTTCTAAAAGAACAAAGATTCAGAAGTTTCACCCATGGAGGGCAGTGCAAAACCGGCATCCTCTAGAGAAGAATTCTTCGAATTCTTCGTAAGCGAGCTGCCGGATCGTTTATTTTGGTTACTTTTCTTTGCCTGGGCGACACGAGGTCGCCAGAGCCGCTTGCATACGAGGTGCAACAAAGCGGCTGATCTCAAAGAAAAGGGTTTGGCCTGCAGGGCCAATACAATATAATCAAGGCGCGAAGCGCCGAAGAGTGGGCAGGGGCAGCGCCCCTGAAACCAATTACAATCGATCAAACTTCAAAATCTTCTGCATACGCACGCGATTGGCTTCGCTGCGGCGGCGTTGTTCGAGCAAAAGGTGTTTGTGCAGGCGTTCGAGATAGTCGCGATAGAGGGTGAGAAATTCGGTTTTGAGCCTGTTAGTCTCTAGCTCAGAGATGGTGAAATCTTTTTCGTCAAGGGCCAGAACCGTGACTACGCGAATATGGCCCGCTTCTTTGGCTTTGACGTTACCATTGGTAATAGTGCGTTTTTCAATAGTCAGGGTGTCGACGCCGGTGCGCTCGTAGCGAAATTCGACCTTTTTGATGACGTCGCCGTCGAGTTCGACCACGGCATGCTCTTCGAAGGTTGATTTTTCACTGCTGGTGATACGGTTATTGAGACCTACGTCGAGGCGTATGTTCAGGCGTCTGAAATTATCAGTTTTTTCTTTATTGGGCTTCTTTTTCTGCTCGCGAATCATAAAATAGATGCGGTCGTGCAGGTCGGCAATCTGGCGCTCGAGCATAACTATGCCGGTTGAGCGGGTATTGGCGTCTGAGGTGGCTTCTTCGATGGCAAAGGCACTCAGGGTTGCCAAAAGAATCACGGCAACAATGGAATAGAAAAATCTCACCAGCATGGTATTACTATAGAATCGGCTAGAAAGGGGTAGAGGGCAAGAAAATAATACCTATATAATGGGGTAAAACGTCTACTTTGTATCGGCTGAGGTGAGGTTTATCGGGCAAAAAATGGTTTTTATCGATTTTGATTCTGAAATGTAATATGACCCTATTTTAATTTGACGCGGTGTGCCAAAGCCCGGTTTTGTCGAAACACTCTGCGATAATTCGTAGGCCGAGCCAATTTTTGGGAAGGAGACCCCGAAGTATGAAGAAAATAGCAATTAGTTTAATCTTAACCGTAGCCATGGCAGGCAGCCTGTTTGCTCAAGAGGCTACTGAAACCACTACCACCACATCTACTACTGTTGAAACCAGCAGTGGGGTGAAGCGAGTGGTAGAAACCCGCGATGGTGAAACCATTATTATTACCCGCCCTGAGCGAAAGGTTACCACAACTATTCCCAAGAGAGTGATTGTGCGTGAATCACTTGATGCCTTTTTTGCCTTAGGCCTGCGTTCATCTTTAGATTACCACCTGAGCCCCGGTGCTGCTTCAGTAAGCTGCCTGTGGATCTTCGGCGAAGTTTATACCAAAAACTGGGGTGCAGAACTGGGCATCGGTTCAGTTGCTGAGCCAATCACCAGCGATTCTGACCAGTTCGGCAATACCTATAACGGTACTGGTACCAACAAGTTTCTGTTAATTGATCTCATTGGTAAATACTACTTCTGGTTTGCCCCCCGCATGTTCTCGGTGGTCGCCGTATCATTAAAAAATTAAA
>CAZHLC010000251.1:0-6233 GCA_964532545.1 uncultured Leptospiraceae bacterium
GCAAACTGATCCATTATTCCACATTTGACGCCCACAAAATTGTTTTCAGCACGTTGGCCAATGCGGGCCAGCTGGGGTCTGCTCAGCCCATAGCCGAACAATTCATTGGCCGCAAAAGAGAATGCCCCCTCGACAGCGGCCGAAGAAGACAGCCCTGCACCAAGAGGAATGTTTCCCCCGTAGACTGCATTAATCTGACCTGAACCAAAACCATCTTTGGCAAGTTCTGTAAAAACCCCGATACAATAGTCAGCCCATTCACCAGCAGGCCCGGGCAGTTGGTTCATATCAAAGCTGACCTTTTTATCAAGATCAGCCGCAATGATAGTGCTCTCATTTTCGTCTGTTGGGGCTATGGCCAGATAAATGGCCTGATCAATGGCGGCTGGTAAAACAAAACCATTGTTGTAATCAGTATGTTCACCAATAAGATTCAAACGCCCCGGCGAGCGAAACCCCAGGGGTTTATCTCTGAAGTTTTCTGAAAATATTCTTAAAATCTGTTTTAGATTCATTTATTACCAGAACAGAGAATACAAAACCGTCAGTATGGCACAGACACCTACAGCTGCAATATTGAAGCGGGCCCCCGTAGCAAACAGGTGACGACTGAACACAATGGCCTTGCTGTCATCGCCTTTGTTTTCGAGCAATGTAATCACAATCACAATGGCTGACAGAATAAGAAAAACCAGCCCCATACGATCAAGAAACGGAATGCCTGCCCCCCAGTATTTGAAGGCCATCGACAATGGCAGAGTTAATATGGCCGCCCAGAGGGCCGAGTTGGCGGTTGCCTTCTTCCAGAACAAGCCAAACATGAAGATAGCCAGAATGCCCGGGCTTACAAAGCCAGTGAACTCTTGAATAAACTGAAAGGCCTGATCAAGGGTTTTGAGACTGGGAGCAATCAACACAGCAACGACAAGGGCAATTGCGCTGGCAATACGGCCCACCAGTACCAGACGTTTTTCTGAGCTGTCTTTGTGAATGAGCTCTTTGTAAATATCCATCGAAAAAATCGTAGCGGTACTGTTTACCATCGAACTCAGCGATGAAACAATGGCAGCAATTAGAGCAGCGAAGGCCAGCCCCTTTAAACCAGAGGGCACAAAGGTCGAGAGTAACCAGGGGTAGGCCTGATCGGGTGCTTTTATCTCGGCCTGCAGCACAAAGGCACAGATACCGGGCACAACCACAATCAGGGGCATCAGCAATTTTAAATAGGCCGCAAAGGCCAGACCCCGCTGGGCCTGCTTCACACTGTGAGCAGCCAGGGCCCGCTGGGTAATGTACTGGTTACAGCCCCAGTAAAACAGGTTGGCTATCCACATTCCCCCGATAATTACGCTTATGCCAGGCAGGTCTTTATAGCCCGGGCTGTCTTGCGGCAGAATCATGTCGAACTTATCTGGCGCTTTGGCTAGCAGCTTGGTAAACCCCGCAATAATGCCGCTGCCACCTGCAACGGCATCGAGGGCCAGCCAGGTTGTGATCAGCCCACCGCCAATAAGAATGACCACTTGAAATACGTCTGTCCATGCGACGGCCTTCAATCCACCATAAATGGTATAAAGCGCCGAAAAAACCGCAAGGCCCAGCACGCCGTAAAGCATGGGTACCCCCAGAATGGTCTGCATACTGAGAGCACCCAGATAAAGCACAGATGTGAGATTCACAAAGATATAAACCAGCAACCAGAACAGAGCCAGTGAAGTACGCACCCGCTTATCAAAACGAATCTCAAGAAACTGGGGCATGGTGTAGATCTGCTTCTCAAGAAAAATAGGCAGAAAAAACTTCGCCACCAGAATGAGGGTCAGGGCAGACATCCATTCATACGACGCGATAGCAAGGCCCAGCACGTAGCCCGAACCTGACATACCAATAATCTGCTCGGCCGAAATGTTTGAGGCAATAATTGAAGCCCCCACGGCCCACCAGGGCAGGGCCCGACTTGCCAGAAAATAATCTTTGGCATCTTTTTCATGGCCCTTTTTTTCGCGCGAAACCCATAGACCAAGAGCGATGATGAACACAATATAGCTGAAAAAAACAACAAGATCGATTGTATTAAAATGAAGCATAGTCTGGTTCTACCCTGCCCTCTTTGATTTCAAGCTGCATCTGCCAGTTATCACTTTTGCCGGCTGCAAGCCGCCTGATCTCGCCGGTTGCTTCGGCTTCGCACAACGAATCAGTAGAGCAAAAGGTGGGTTCAAGGGCCACAGTCAACTGTTTCTGCCGCAAGTCAACGGGCATAGGCTGAGGCCAACCGCCATAAGTGAGCCATACACCCATATGATCACAGTTACTTTTTACAATCAGAGTTTTATGCAATCTTCTGCGGTAGAGGGCTGCTGCCCTGGTTTCTTTGAAAAAAAGCTTGGTTGCAAGCTGCCTGTTTTCGTCAACCCTGGCAAGGTCTACTGAACCACCCAGAGGCCATTCGAATGAGCTGGTCTCTGAAGTTGAACTGTAGTATACTGTGCACTCTCGGGCTGGTAAAAGCACCTCATCATCATTTTCAACCGCCAATAGGGGATGTGCCGACCACAGATAACCCATGGGCTGTCTTGCCAGCAACTGGTAGTTGATCAATACTTTTGAATCAAGCAGCGTAATGGTTTTTTCAAGCTGGTAGTCAAAGCACTGCCCCTGATAAACGATCTTGCAACTCTGGCCCATCACGTCGACCGCCGCTGGCTTCAACCATAATTCTCCGTGGTCTGCTAATTTGTTTCCCAGATATTCTTCGGGCGCAATATTCGGAAAACATTCGTCAAACCCGCTGATATCATAGCTGGCAAAATCATCATCAGTAGCCGTACGATAAGCACGCTGGGGTGGGTGAAGAAAGTTCTCACCCGATTGTTTATCGATTATTTGGGATATTTTTGCGCCAAGATCTGGCAGAACCCGCAGCTCAAGAAGCTCATTCTCTAGCTTCAAAGAAGCTGTCACTTAAACAGAATGTTATTGAAGAACAAGACCGTGGCCAAAGCCACGGTCTTACAGATTTATTTAGTAGTGTCTTCGATCTTATCGACGGTGCCGTCGGTGTTAAGTCTTACAACCTTTTTCTTATCAACTACAGTAACTGAAGTAGCCAGCTTCTTGTCATTGATCATGATTTCATCGGTAACCTGGTTGTCTTTATTGTAGAGAAAGACCTTATAGGGTTTACCGTTCTGGTACATGATTACTTTCTCTTGAACCTTATCTTGATCTTTGTCAAATTCAACTTTTTTGATAACGACAGGGTTCTTCAGATCTTTGTCTGTCATGGTAAAAACTGACTTCTCGTTAACACCGTTTGTATCAGTATCATAGGTATAGAGCATCTCAGTTTCGCTCATACGCTTCTGGGTGCCGATTTTCTTACCATTCTTTTCGATGCTTTTTTCGGTGCCCACTTTCATGGCACTGTTACAGTAAGCCATTGAAAAGGCAATTGCGGTAATCATTACTGCTTCAATAATTCGTTTCATTACAGGGTACCTCTTTGTTTGGTGCTTATATGCGATATCTTTGTCACCCTGCCCCTATTTATCGCCCTGACAAGAATATTTTAGATGACCCCATGTCTGTTTTGGCCTTTACTACCGCAAAAAAATGGGACGCCGCGAAGAAAGAAAAGAAGAGAAACGTAATAAAATTCTGCACGCCTCAAGAGAAGTTTTTCTTGAAAAAGGTTACCACAATGCCTCAATTTCTGACATAATTCGCAAAACAGATCTGGCCCGGGGCACCTTTTATCTCTATTTTCAGAGCAAACAAGAAATCTTTGATCATTTAATCAGCGAGCTTTTTCTGAATATTACCCGTAATATTCACAGTCTCGAAATTGAAAAACTCAAAACCTACGATGAACTTGAAAAACAGCTTATCAAAACCCTGGCAAGCCTGCTCGATGTTCTGGGCGAAGACAAAGATGTGGTAAAGATTGTTTTGACCACGTCAATCGGCCTCGACACCGAATTCGACAAAAAGGTCGAGAGCTATCACAAGCTGATGATCGAAGTTATTCGCCTGATGATCAATCGCGGTATCGAAGCTCATCGCTGGGCCCGCTATAATGCCGATCTTTTTGCCCATATTATCTATGGCGGGTTGAAAGAATTCATTTTTCAGTGGCTGGTTAACGACCAGCACCAGGGTAATCTTGAGCAGGCCACAGAGCAGATCATCAGAGTTTTTCTGGCAGCTACCCGGGTTAGATTAAAGGCCTGATCTCAGAAGGGTGCGTGATCATCGCTTAAGTTGAGATGCTTGGCATCATCAACCTCGGCCCTGAAAACATGGGCACCTTTTTCAGTCAGTTCAATACGTACATGATGGCGATACTTGACACCACCCCGCCGTTCGTGCCTGGGATAGCGGGCTGCATTGATATACTGCACCCCCTCTTTCTCAACATGCCAGGCTTTTTTCTTTTTACCATACTTTGTGGGGTGATGCATGTGCCCGGCCACGGCCACCAGCACCTCTTTACCACAAGATTTGGCATAGTCGATGGCAAAGGCATAGTCAGTGTCGCCCCAATCGCCACCTTTGCGGTTAAAATCAACCCCCCAGATATCACTGGGTTTTTTACCCAGCCCGTGGGGCCCATTGTGACCCATAAAAACGATTTTAGGCTGCTCTACTGAGTCTACTAAATCACGCAGCTTGATTTCAGAATCTGCCAGGGTTGCCACCCCGTAGGCCTCTTTCATATAGGGGTGAAAACTGAGAAAGCCACCCATGGCAAAGGGGCGCATGTTCACCAGGGCCACCTCGTCTGAAAGAGCATAACTGTTATAGCCGCAGACTTTGACATTACCCAGGTGTGAAACCAGCTTTTTTACCCGGCCCTTCATACCCATGGCCCCCATACTGATCAGCCACTGCTGCTGCATAACTTCAGCCGCCAACTGGGGAATAGTAACCGCATCATGGTTGCCAAACATATAGAACGATGATTTATTCACCTCGGCCAGCCTGGCCGCGATGTCATTCACCTTGCCCGGGTCTCGAGCCGGTAAATCACCCACAAAAAGAACATGATCATAATCAGATTGGTTGAAGAACTCAATGTCGGTACTATCCCACATCAAGTGTATGTCGCCTATTACTGCAATGTTCACGGGCTTTACGCTGCCCGCAGGGCGCCTGGGTTGAAAACCGGTTTTTTCAGTAGCAGCGCGGGAGTTAACGCCCCCGCCCCCCATGAAAAGAATCTACCATAATCCAAATTACCCGCTCAGGGTGATATATGACTTTAAATTGCCAGCGCTAGGACCCTGTATTACATTGTATTACAGTGATCTTCTATGAAGAAACTGTTAAAAAGCAAGTTGAGAAGAGAAAATTGCCTCGTGAAGTTTTTTCACAGTTTAATAATGTGTTCAGATCTTTAGACTTGACCGGTGATTTATCGTTGTTTGATATACGAATGCTAAAGACGTCAAAAAATGATACCAGACATTATTACCGACTGCGCAAGGGGCAATACCGGGCAATTTTCTATATTGAAAGTAATGATATCTATGTGATAACAATTGCAAAAAGAGACGAGGTATATAAAAAATGGCAGTAATTTCTGTTCGCTTTAACGAAGAAGAAGAAAAAATTCTAAAGATACTCGAGCGTGAGTTGAAAGAAGACCGCTCAACTCTGATCAAGCAGTCACTACTTGAAACCTACCGAGACCTGGTTGACCGCAGAGAAATTGAAAGCTTTGAGAAGCAAGAAGCCAAGGGTAAAACCCGCTTTTTTAAAGCAGACGAAATCGGTTAGGCCAGGGCTTTCAAACTCAAAATCAATCTGCCCACGCATCAACCACGGATGGCAGTGCAACCTGGCCGCCTCTGACAGCCGCTGGGCGTGGCCCACCGGGCAACGCGAGGTCGGCGAGCGGCCAGCGGTTTCTTTTGCCCCACTTTTCTTTGCCGTCAAAGAAAAGTGGGTGGGGTTTCGGGGCCGCCTTTTCGAACCTGCTGTGCTGGCGGCCTTCGAGACATTGTGTCTCTTCAAGCGAGGCCCCGGCAGCTTGGGGCGAAAGCCCCAATAACATCAGGCCAAGGGCCGCAGAAACATTACACGCCCCTCGACGGCCATATTTTGATTTTTGCAAAAACAATCAAAATATTATGTCAGATGCCGAAAATATAATGTGGAGATGATTCTCTTTATAATCTTTCTTGGTCTGCTACAGGGGGCCACTGAGTTTCTGCCTATTTCATCTAGTG
>CAZHLC010000252.1:0-6211 GCA_964532545.1 uncultured Leptospiraceae bacterium
CACCCATCGCCTCGGTGGTTATGGTCACCGAACTTACTGGCAACTATGAACTACTGGCACCATTGATCATTGTAGCTGCCATGAGCCTGATTCTCTCGCGCAAGTTGAGCATCTACCCGGCCCAGAAGATCAACCGCTTTGAATCACCGGCCCACCACTGGGATCTGGCCAAGCAAAATCTGAAAGAAATCAAGGTTCGCTCGGCCATGTCAAAGTATTACAAGAACACCTATATTGATGAGACTACCCGCTTTAAAAGGCTGCTGCAGCGCGCAGAGAAAAGTAAGTACAGTGACTTTATTTTATATAGAGATGACTTTTTCTATCGCGGAATTTTTTCTCTTCGCCATCTTACCAACGAAGAAATAGACCTCTATAAAAAAACAAACCCCCGCCTCAGCGAGATTCAGAAACAAGACGTGCCTGCCCTGGGCCTTGATGAGGGCCTGTCTGTAGCCATGCAGCTTTTTCTCAATTGGGATGTTACGGTGCTGGCAGCAGCCAATGAACAGGGTGGCCTGATGGGTTTTGTCTCTTTTCATGATATGCTGACCTCTTACAGCAATTTTGCCCACCCTGAGCAGACCGCCCCGCAACGGGCCGAATAATTTTTTTCTTTACTACAAACACTGCTGAATTTTTTTACTTTGATGCAGGCTGAAATCTGGCAGAACCTGAGTGTTGGCGCAATCATTGTAGGTGTCGACCAGAGTATTCGCATGATCAATCGTAAGGCGGCCCAGATTTACGGCCTTGACCCCCGGGCCGTGACTGGCCAGGGCTACGCCAAGGTTTTTCTGCCCCTGATTAAAGATGCGCGCTTTCAGCAGCTGCATAAAATTCCCATAGTTCAGAGCCTCAATACAGGCCAGTACATTAATTATTCATTGCAGGCCCAGACAGTCAAGGGCCAGCCCCTGCTGGTTGAATGTTCAATCTCACCCATTAAGAACAATGCCGGCAAGGTGATTGGCGCCATCGAGCTGCATACCCTGCCCAACGAGAGAAGCGCTGCCCCGGCTCAATCGGCCGCCCAGAATGCCATGAACCAGAACCTGATGCAGTTTGTATCGCGGGCCACCCTGGGTCACATTCGCTCAGTTAAGGCGGCCGGTGAAATTACCGCGCTTAAACGATACAAAACAGTGGTATTCATTGACATTGTGGGTTTCACTTCGTGGGCCGAGAAGCTCGACCCCCATGGCACCGTAAGTGTATTAAATCTGTTTTTTAAACGGGTGCATAAAACGATCACCCGCTACAAGGGTGACATTGATAAGTTTCTGGGCGACGCCCTGCTGATGACCTTTGACAACGGTGAAAATGCTGTGCGCTGCTCAACTGATATTATTCTGATGGATATTCCTATCGTGAACAGCCAGATAGCCAAAGATTACCCAGAGGTGGGTGAACTGCAGATTCATGTTGGCATCAACAGCGGCTGGGTCATCTGCGGCGAGCTGGGTGCCACCGGCCGCAAAGATTTTACAGTCATTGGTGATGATGTAAACATTGCAGCCCGCATTCAGAATCTCTCACCCCCCAATGAAATTTTTATCTCAGGCAAAACCGCCGGCAACCTGGGTGAATTCAGAAATCTGTTTGAGTTCGCCGAGTATATGAAGGTCAAGGGTAAAGACCAGCAGCTTAATGTCTACAAACTCGACCCCCGCCGCCTTAAGGTGAATAAACGGGTTTTTCTGTATGAAAAAAACAAGGCCATTCGTGAAAGCATGGTTGAGAAGCTGCGCAACCTGGGTGTTGAAGAAACCACCGCAGCGGGCAGTGCCGATGAAATCAAGGCTAAGCTGGGGGGCAGCCACGAAACCATGTTTCTGGGCCCCTCAACCGCCATGAACGAACTGGCCATGATTAAGAACATGGCCCAGCAGGCCGGCTTTGGCAAAGACATTATGATTCCGGTGTCGAAAGACGTGAGCCCCTCATCAATTGCTGCCCTTGAGAAGATGGGTATCAAAACATATATTCCCTATAATGACGGTGAAGGCCTGGGTGAGGCCATGGGCAATGCCATGCGCATGCAGAACCTGAGCACCGTACCCAAGGCCGGCGAAACAAAGGCTGCCACCGAGCAACCAGCAGAGACCCCCACTGCACCCCAGGCACAAGAAGGTGCCATCGGGGTCGAAGATGGTTATGCCTTTCGCCTTGAACCACAGAAGATTCGTATCAGCATAGAGAAAAAGCTGCTGATGCCTAATCTGCAGTCTCTAATGAACAGCATCTACAAAGTCTGGTCAATTGAATACCAGTCTCGTAACGATGTTGATATTATTTTTGATTTTGATAATATCGAACTCAGTGATTTTGATGAAGGCAGCGTTAAATCTCTGTTGAACGCCATCGCCCGCCATGAAAAACTGGGCGACGGTACCTGGCGAGAAAAACCCGTACTTATCAAAAGCAGTCAAGACGCCGTGCGTGAAACCATCGAAAAGCTATCTGAGGCTTTTCCGGTAAAGCTGGCTGACTGATCAGGCTACAACTTTTAACTTGAGAGAGCGGGCCTTGTTTACAATGGCCCTGGGGCTGCGGCCCAGATCTCGGGCAATGCGATTAATCGAATAACCATATTCAAGCATGCTCACCAGCTGGCGAACTTCAACGGCCGTCCACTTTTTATGTTCTCGCATCATATTACTCTACCTATCAGAGTTGCCATGTCTATTGACAGTATATACCCGATACCCTGCTAACGAAAATTTTTTTCAGGTATTATGTCAGATCATGACCCATTTTACTTAACATTCATGAATATTATTTGACAGGCACAAAAAACTTTACATATATACACTTATATGCAGCGGCATGAATACCTCAACCCCAACCTCGCCATCAGCTATACCGTAACCCTGAAGCAGCGCAACTGCGGCATCTGCGGCCGCCCCTGCGATGTGCGCGCCCCCCTTGACATTGTTGAGACCAGTGCCCGCAAACCCGCCTGCAAAGAGTGTGCAGCCAAATATGCCAGCGAACTCTATATCATGGTGAATAACTACTATAGCCAAGTGAGCCCAGCCGAGCGCCACCTACTGGGCCTGCTTTAATTTTTTTTCGAAGATCTCTAGTATCCCCCCGCAGCAGGGCATTGAAATATTCCCGAAAAAGCATTCGGCCTCGTATTTTTCTTTGAAAAATACTGCTAAAGCGGCCCCAAGGGGCCTGCCTCGAGCTTTTTCGGCTCAATGCCCTGCTTAGCAGGCTGCCATTAGGCAGCCTGCTTAAAAAAAATTTGCCGGTTATCATATTTCGCATTAAAATAGCACTATCAATATGAGAGTGCTAACACCTGCAAGGTCGAAGTGCTTACCAGGAGGAAAACATGCTATTTAGAAGCTTTTGGAACGATTTTGACAGCGTATTCGATGGGTACAGCACCAGCCGCTTTCCGGCCGTGAATGTATACCGCGATGATGAAAAAGTGGTAATTGCAGCCGAATTGGCAGGCGTACACCCCGAGAATCTCGATGTCTCAATTAAAGACAATATAGTGACTCTAAGCGGTGACCGTAAGGTTAATAACCCCGAGGGGGCCGAAAATTACCGCAATGAGATCACCGAGGGTAAATTTGAACGAAATATTAAGCTACCCTTCGCTGTAGACAGCGAGCAGGTAGAGGCCACTGTAAAAGACGGAATTTTACACCTGAGCCTGGCAATCGCCGAATCGGCCAAGCCACGCAAAATTGAGGTGAAATCAGTAAACGCAGGAGAACTAAAATGAGCAAAGTTACTGCAAGAAAACAACAATACCAGCCCGCGGTAAAAGTCAGCGAACTGGGCGACAAGTTTCTGGTTCAGACAGAGCTGCCTGGGGTAAATACCGAGGGCCTTGAAATCACGGTTGAGAAAAATGTTCTTACCATCAAGGCCAACTCAAACTACCAGCACCCAGAGGGGTATCAGGTAGTTTACCGCGAATTCGAGCCGGCAGGTTATGAGCGATCATTTAACCTGCATGAAGAAATCGACCAGGAACAGATTTCAGCCAATCTAGAGGCTGGCCTGCTAACGGTCGAACTCTCAAAGAAAAAAGAGAGTCTAAAGAAGATCGAAGTAAAGGCAAATTAACGCCCTGAAATAAAGCCGCCAGGCCAGATTAAAGCTCCCACTCATCTGGCCTGGCGGTTTTTCACGTATTTTTTTGCCGATAATATAATTTGACATATTACTCGAAAGATGAGGAATTCACGTATGTATACTAAAAGTCTGGCTCTTATCATAGCACTGGCCTCGACACTGGCCCTGTCGGCAAAATCAAACCCCCTCAGCAACTCGCCTGAGATCGCCCGCGCGCTGGTGATTCAGAGTGCACTACGACAGATTCATAAAGAAGTAAATAAAACCGTAGTTCGTATTGAAACCGAAGATTCGGTAAGAAACCCATTTGCCAATGACCCCATGTTCAGATTTTTCTTCGGGGTACCCCAGCAGCGCCAACAGAAGAGACAGGGGCTGGGCTCGGGTTTTATTATCAGCAGCGATGGTTATATCGTCACCAACCATCACGTGGTTGGCAAGGCCCGCAGCCGTAAAAAGGCCTATGTAGATAAAATCAAGGTAAAGCTGGTTAATGGCAAAGAATACGCAGCGAAGGTGATTGGTTCTGATATCGCATCAGATATTGCCGTACTGAAAATCAATCCCAAAGAAACTCTGCCCACTGTATTTATTGGTGACTCAGACAAAGTCGAAGTCGGCGACTTTGCCATTGCCATTGGCAACCCCTTTGGTCTGCATTCAACCTTCACCATGGGTATTATTTCTTCTAAAGGTCAAGATGTCAGCCAAGATGGGGTTCCCCGTATTCAGACAGATGCGCCCATTAACCCCGGCAACTCGGGCGGGCCACTGTTGAACATCAAGGGTGAGGTCATTGGTATTAATCAGATGATTTATTCACGCACCGGTGGTTCTGTGGGTATTGGCTTTGCAATACCTGCCAACTATGCCCTGACCATCATTGAACGCCTGAAGAAGGGGCAAGACATCAGGCATGGCTACATTGGTGTGCAGGTTATTCCCAGCCCGACGCAAGAGCAGCTCAAAGAACTTGATATCAATAATAAGGCAGGCCTGTTGATCGGTGATGTAAAGATTGGCTCACCAGCATGGAAGGCCGGCATAAGACCCTATGACTTCGTGACCCATATTGATGGCAAACCTGCGAAGCAGTTTTCAACCCTCAAACGTGCAGTTATTCGCAAAGGCGTAGGTCGCAAACTGATTGTGCGGCTGTGGCGCTCAGGCAAAAGCAAAAAGGTCACAGTCACCATTGGCGCAGCTAAAAGCTAGTTGTGCTGGGTGCGAAAAAGACCCTCGACTGCCCTTCTTGCGGGGCCAAACTGCGGGTACCGGTTAAAACCGGTAAAACACTGCGCATCACCTGCCCCAGCTGCCGCTCGCAGTTTGATATTGCATTTAACAACCCCCTCACCAGTATCTTTCAGTGGAATAAGAGCCGCCCCATAGGCGAGAACCTTGCTTCAATCTGGCAGCGTTTTTTAGCCCTGCCAGGCAATGCCAAGTTTGTACTGGTAGCCTTTGTGGTCTCAGGTGTATTACTGCTCTTTTCTCTGGTTGGTATGCTGACTGTGCCCCGCTCGCAGAGCAAACAGCGCAAGCCCCAGCCCATTGAAAAGCAGCAGCAGGCACCGAAACAAGATAAGGGCCTGCTAGAAACCTGATTAAAGCGAAAAGCGGTACTTTAAACCAAGGTGGGCCCTCAGCTGGGTGGCTGATATAATAGTGTAGTCCTGGCTGTCTGTTAACTGGTACTCTTGATTGGCACGGCTGAAGGTTACCTTGTAGCTGCCTGTCACGAGCAGTGCCGCCTCGACCCCAAGCTCAATAGCCAGGTATGGCAATATAAAGTAACCACTGCCCAGCCCCCGGCAAAACTCAGCAAAACCTGAGTGGCTTTCAGCTCATTGCCGGTAGCCAGAGTAGCCTTATAGCCAGCAAATGAAACACCAAACACACCATATGGTTGTACATAAATGCGGTTTGTGAGAAACCACTGCAGGCCTAACCCACCAGCCAGGGCAACGTAGGGGTCTAGATCAACGTCAAGCGAACCAGCGGTTGCATAGTTGATGGTGGCACTGGGGGGCTGGCCTATATCGATAAGAAAAGCCGGCACCAGATAACCACCAAGTATAGGGCGTGACTGCACAGCCAGCTCAGCTTT
>CAZHLC010000253.1:0-6200 GCA_964532545.1 uncultured Leptospiraceae bacterium
AGCCTGAGGCGGCATCTACGAGGGGAAATATGGCAATTGGGTCAGTCAAAGCTGCATCGGCACATGCTTTGTCTCTACGGTGATGATAGCAATTTTCTTCGCCTCGCTGCCTCGAAGGTAGGCTTAACAATAACTCAATTTGTCAGAATTGCGCTCGCTCTACACCTCGATGATGTTGAAGCTGAATTAAATATGAATTCGCTTGATGTTGTTTTCAAGGGAACTAAAATGTTCAGAGATAATGGCTTTCAAAAGTTATTTGGTATGGAATTCCATATCACTGATTATGCCTTTAAGCCATTTTCACGTGATAGCTACTGGGAATACTCACCGATTCAGCGGGAATGAGTCACATATTGCCGATTAGGGCATTTCCGAATTCGCTACATTTAACCTGGGTTGCCCCATCCATCAGTCTTGCAAAGTCATAGGTAACTGTTCGGCTTTGAATAGTCTTTTCGATGGCCCCAATAATCAGATCGGCCGCCTCTTTCCAGCCCATGTGCCTCAGCATCATTTCACCAGACAGAATCAGTGATGAGGGGTTAACCTTATCAAGGCCGGCGTATTTCGGTGCTGTTCCGTGGGTTGCTTCAAAAATGCAAATGCCGCTTTCATAGTTAATATTGGCCCCCGGCGCAATGCCGATGCCACCCACTTGCGCAGCCAGAGCATCAGAGATATAATCTCCGTTAAGATTAGTGGTGGCAATTACATCATAATCACGGGGCCGTGTCAGTATCTGCTGCAGAAAAGCATCAGCGATGACATCTTTAATTAACAATTTTTCAGGGGGAGCATTGCCACCGCATTCAGCCCACGAGATTGTTTCACGCCCGAACATTTCTTTGGCGATTTCATATCCCCATTTTACAAAGTACCCTTCAGTGTACTTCATTATGTTGCCTTTATGAACGAGCGTCACAGAAGATCGGTTGTTATCGATGGCAAACTGTATGGCTGCTTTTACGAGGCGTTTTGCCCCGTCTTCTGAGATTGGCTTGATACCAATAGCTGTATTTTCAGGAAATCTTATTTTCTTATCAAGACCGTGTTTCTGCAACACATCCAGAATTTCTTTTTTACCATCACTTCGCGGTTCAAATTCTATGCCGGCATAAATGTCTTCGGTGTTTTCTCTGAATACACACATGTTGACATATTCAGGGTTCTTAACTGGTGAAGGCACTCCATCGAAATACCGTACAGGTCTGAGGCAGGCATAGAGATCGAGCTCTTGCCGCAGCGCAACGTTTATAGAACGAATACCACCACCAACGGGAGTTGTCATTGGGCCCTTAATGGCGACTTTAAAGTCGGCAATGGCCTTCAGAGTTTCTTCGGGCAACCAGGTTTCGGGTGCATATACGGTATTGGCTTTTTCTCCGGCGAAAACTTCCATCCATCGAATCTGTTTGCTGCCCTTATAGGCCTTGTTCACAGCCTCATCAAGTACCCGCCTGGTGGCACGCCAGATATCATGCCCGGTGCCATCGCCTTCAATAAACGGAACAATCGGATTGTCAGGTGTGATCAGCGAACCGTTTTTAACTGTAATTTGGTCGCCATCAGCAGGAACGCTTATCTTCTCATAAGCCATTGGGCTGGCATACTTGGGTTGACGGGCTGTCCGTAAACTTTAATTCGACCGGTTGACTCAACCTTGTACCTGGGGGAAAATTTAATGAGCAAAGTAGATCTCAGCCAATATAACATTAATGACGTAAAAGAGATTTACCATAACATCTCATACGAAGAGTTGTTTGCCCATGAGACCTCAGATAAACTGAACGGCTACGAAAAGGGCAACGAAACAGCCCTTGGCGCTGTGGCTGTAGACACCGGTATCTTTACCGGTCGTTCTCCGAAAGACAAATATATCGTTCTTGATAATGAAACCGAAAAGAATATCTGGTGGCAAGAACCATCACGTAAAGGTTCTGATAACAAACCCATAAGTAAAGAGACCTGGCAAAACCTTCATCAGAATACTCTCAAGCAATTAAACGGTAAGAATCTTTATGTAACAGACGCCTACTGTGGTGCGAACGAAAATACCCGTATAAAAATCAGAGTAATAACCGAAGTCGCGTGGATGTCTCACTTCGTGAAGAACATGTTCATTCGGCCCACCGAAGAAGAGCTGAAAGACTTCGAACCTGATTTCGTGATGTTCAATGCCTGTAAAACCACAAACCCAGAATGGAAAGACCAGGGCCTGAACAGCGAAGTTTACATTGCTTTCAATCTGTCAGAACGAATGGCTGTAATTGGGGGCACATGGTACGGTGGCGAGATCAAAAAGGGCTTTTTCTCGGTAATGAATTACTTTCTGCCTCTCAAGGGTATGGCTTCAATGCATTGTTCAGCGAACATGGGCAAAGAGGGTGATACAGCCATTTTCTTCGGTCTTTCTGGTACCGGTAAAACGACTCTTTCAGCTGACCCCAACCGCCTGCTCATTGGTGATGACGAGCATGGCTGGGATGATGACGGCGTCTTCAATTTTGAAGGCGGTTGTTATGCTAAAACCATCAACCTTGACAAAGACAAAGAGCCTGACATCTATGCTGCGATCAGACGTGACGCTCTGCTTGAGAATGTAGCAGTAAGCGATGCTGGCGAGGTTGACTTTGATGACAGCAGCAAAACAGAGAATACCCGGGTATCATATCCCATATATCATATTCCCAATATTGTGAAGCCGGTTTCAAAGGGTGGCCACCCTAAGAGTGTAATATTCTTAACGGCCGATGCCTTTGGCGTACTGCCGCCAGTGGCCCGCCTTACTGACCAACAGGCCATGTATCACTTTCTAAGCGGATATACAGCCAAACTTGCAGGCACAGAGCGGGGCATTACCGAGCCTCTGCCAACTTTTTCTGCGGCCTTTGGCGCAGCCTTTCTAACCCTTCACCCTACTAAATATGCCAGCGAGCTTTCACGTAAAATGAAAGAGCATGGCTCAACTGCATGGCTGGTAAACACCGGCTGGCTTGGTGGCATGTATGGCAAGGGTGGTGAGCGAATTGATATCAAGAGCTCAAGAGCTATCATCACTGCAATCATCAATGGCTCTCTACAGAATGAAGAGTATGAAAAAATGCAGATCTTTGGTTTTGAGATTCCCAAAAATGTTGCGGGTGTTGATTCAAAGATTCTTAACCCGCGCAATCTGTGGCCAGACGAAAGTGCTTATGAAGATACAGCCAAGAAACTGGCCCGCCAGTTTGCTGAAAACTTTGAAAGTTTCACTGATTCAGAGCTGGGTAAAAGTCTGGTTTCTGTCGGCCCTGCCATCGATTGATGCGCGAGCTTTTTGTTTCAACAGGCAACCAGCACAAACTTTCTGAAATCGAAAAAATTCTTAAGACTGCCTGGCCTGACAGTCAGTTAACATTAAAATCAGTTGGTCATCTGCCAGCCGAACTTCAACGGCAGTATCAGCCTGTTGAAGATGGCAATACTTATGCTGAAAATGCTTTGATCAAAGCAAAGGCCCTGTACCGCTTGATTAATCAGCCCGTTATTGCTGAAGATTCGGGGCTTGAAGTAGATGCGCTGCAGGGTGCCCCTGGGTTTCATTCGGCACGGTATGGTGATTCTGACGATCAGCGTATCGAGCGTATATTGACTTCAATTAAAGCAGAGCCCTATAGCGAGGGTGGTGTACGGTTGCTTTCGAGGGCAAGGTTTGTAGCCTGTATTTGTCTGTTACTGTCTGACGAAGATGCCATATATTTTTTCGGAACTGTCGATGGTCACATACAGGCCACTCGCGATGGCAAAGCAGGTTTCGGTTATGATCCGGTTTTTTATTATCCCCCGGCTGCCCAGACCTTTGCTGCTATGGGCGAAGAAAAGATGCAGGTATCACACCGCTTTAAAGCCTTAACGAAGCTGTTCAATTTTCTGGCGCAGAATCATACTTAGTCGGGCCGTCTTTTAAAAAGCTGAAAAACCTGGTCGCGGCCCAGAAAAACCATGGTGGGTCTGCCATGGGGGCAGCGCCCGGGGTTTTCACACTTCTCAAGCTCGGCAATCAATTCAGCCAGATTGGGCACAGATTCATCGTCACCCTTCTTTACTGAGCTGCGGCAGGCGAGATTTGCAGCCATCTCGTTAAACAGAATTTGTGCATCAATGGTTGAAGCATCATCTGCTTGCTCAATCAATTGCAGAGCTGTGGTCAGAGCCTTGTCTTCATGCCCGCTATCAATGTAAAAGGGTATTGCAGTCAGTGAAAAACCTGCTGGCCCCATGTCTTCAACCTCAAACCCAAGGGTATGCAAAAGTTCAATGTGCTCAGAGAGAAGAGAAGCTTCAGCCTTTGTCAGGTTAAGGCTGACGGGGGCCAAAAGCTCTTGCGAAGTCTTTTGCCCTTCGCGCAGTCTCTTTAAAAACTTTTCATAGTTGATACGTTCATGGGCTGTGTGCTGATCAATCAGGTAAACCCCATGTTCTGATGAGGCCAGTACGAAGGTGCGAAAAAGTCTGGCATGGGCCTGTTTGGTCATCGCCCAGGGGTTGGTTGGTTTGCGCTCTGGGTCAATCAGCGGGTTCTCAGGCGAGATCGAAGCAGCTGCTTTATCAAGAGATTCAGGTTTTAACAGGGGTTTCTTTGATTTAGGCTGTTCTTCGTTTGTTGAGGTGCTGATAAAAGTCTGCTCGCCAGCCGCATTCTCTGTTTGAAAAACCGGCTTAGCAGGGTGATGCAGCCGTTTCACCTGCAGCGGTCCCTGGCCTTCAATCGCATGACGCAGGGCAATACGCAGAAAGGTGTCGATTTCATTTTCTTCACGAAATCTGATTTCTTTTTTCTGGGGATGTATATTCACATCAACAGCCTCAGACGGTATTTCAAGATGAATAAACGCGATAGGAAAGCGCCCAGGCGGCAATAATTCTCCGTAGATGTGGCGCAGCAGACCCACAAGCTTTTTAAACTGAACCTGGCGGTTGTTTATAAACAACCTGATATGCGAGGCGTTTGATTTGTAAAAACTGAAATTTGAGATGTAGCCTGTGAGGGTTTTATTGTTTTCTTGCCAGTAGACCGGCACAAGGCCCTCAGCGAAGTCAACACCGAAGAGCTGTTCAATTCTCTCTAACAGGTTGCGGGCCTGGGTTGTTTTTACGCTGGTTTCATCATCAATCACCAGTTCAAAAGCAACCCCGGGGTGCGAAAGTGCAAAGCCGGTGATTAATTCGATAATTTCTTTTTTCAGCTTTTTGGTATTCTTAAAAAACTGCCGGCGAATAGGCGCATTGTAAAACAGATCGCTGATGATGATTCGGGTTCCCTCAGGCAGAGCACAGGGCACCACTGGTTCAATCTCATCGACATCGCTGACAATAGCATAGGCCTGCTCAGCTTCTTCATGGCGACTCTCAATACGCATTCTTGAAACAGATCTTATTGAGCTCAGGGCTTCACCGCGAAAGCCAAGCGAGCTTATATTAAAGATATCTTCGAGGCGGTTCAGTTTACTGGTGGCGTAGCTCTGTATCGCAAGGGGTAGATCATCTTTACTGATGCCAACCCCGTTATCGCGAACCTGAATTGATTCAAAACCAAAGCCCCGAATAAAAACCTGAATTCGGTCGGCAGCCGCATCTAAAGAGTTTTCAACCAGTTCTTTAACCAGCCCCACCGGTGACTCTATTACTTCGCCCGCAGCAATCTGCGAGACCAGGGTATCAGGCAGGCGCTTAATAACCCCCATCAGGTTGCGCTGGCAAAGGGTGATTCGGGGGTTTCACCTTTGAGAAGAATATCTTTATAGTTTTTGACTCTTTTTTTAACTTCGTTATAGGGCACGGGACCGTGTACTTTCACATGAGCGGTCTTGGTATCGATATCGAGATAGTCAATTTCTTCGAATTTTGAATTGAGCACGCATCTTACCACAGGTGTTTTGAGAGAGTCGCGGTGGTTTTTTACACATACACCAATGTGCCCTGAATTTAACAGAACCCATGAACCAAGTGGGTAGAAGCCAGCCCCATTCAGGTAAGCCAGCAGCACATCATCGTCAAACATCTGGCGCTGGTTTTTCATCATACCCTGCAGAGTAATGAACGGATGTTTCATGGGGTAGAAGGGGTTCTCGGTGGTGCGCATTATGAAATGCACTGCGAAACTAATAATGGGTGAGTACATTGAAAAGAAGCGGCCCTGTACACCGTTAGGTATTCCC
>CAZHLC010000254.1:0-6199 GCA_964532545.1 uncultured Leptospiraceae bacterium
TGACCACCTGTGTAATGAAGAACCTTTCAACCCTGCGCAGTGGTAAACACGAAAAATGGAAAGAGACCGACCCCCACAATTTTGAGAAGGTCGACTTTCCCATGCACTCTGCAGCTGAAGACGTAATTACAAAATTTAAATAAGCCTAATCGGTAGGCAGGTATTTTCCTGTGGGGGATATTTGAACCCCGGGCAGTACCCGGTTCTTTTCGAAAAGATCATAAACTTTTTTCAGGCTCAGCCAAAAACTCTCTATGTTACCGTTGAGCTGGTATTGTTTCATCATCTCTTGAATTGTATGGCTGTTAAAACGAAAAGGAAACACATGCACTGCTATTTTGTTACCATGTTGTTCATTCGCCAAATGGGCCAGCAGATAGATTTCTTTGATATAATCATCAGTCATGGCGAGGCAGCCGATGCTGACGCAATCACCGTGAATAAAAATGTTATCACCAGGGTCGTCTTGATTACCCAGTATCTTATCTGATTCATTGGGATAATTTAACCCCAGAGAGAGAAAAAAGCGACTGCGTTCATTAAAACGGTCTATGGTATAGAAACCTTCGGGTACCTGACCATCACCCTGTTTTCTTTTGGGGCCCAGAGTTCCTGAAGTTTTACATACCTTGTAGGTCTTCAGCAGGGTGTACTGCTCTTCTGAGTCGCGGGCCCAGACTTCGAGTTCTTTTTCATGTTTAAAGGCCCTGAAGAAGAGATGGGCCGGTGGCAGGGGCAGACCCTTTTGTTGCAGCAGTCTTTCTAATGAGGCCTGCTTTTCTTTTTTGGCAATCGCAACGCGCCCCTTGCCACTTTTACAGCCTGAAAACGAAAAGAACATAATAACCAGGAAAAAAGAAAGAGCAGGATTCACAGCTACCATTGATTTTTTTCTGCTACATTGGCAACTTCTCTTTTTTGGCCGGTTGCTGAAGACTCTGCTATGTTATCGAAACTATGGGATTATTAGTAGAAGGCAAATGGCACACAGACTGGTACAAGCCTGCAAAAGATGGCAGCTTTGTGCGCTCGAAGCAGATATTCAGAAACAAAGTGACCCGTGACGGTTCAAGCGGCTTCAAGGCCGAAAAAGACCGTTACCATCTTTATGTGTCGTACGCCTGCCCATGGGCCTCAAGGGTACTGATTTTGCGCAAACTCAAAAAGTTAGAAGATGTGATTGGGGTTTCAATCGTGCACCCCCTCATGCTCGACGATGGCTGGCAATTTGGTGAATTCGAAGGTGCCATCGCTGATCATATTAACGATACCCAATTTCTGCGCGATATCTATGTGCTGGCCGATGATAAGTTTTCGGGCCGGGTTACCGTACCTGTTCTCTGGGATAAACAAACCAAAACCATAGTGAATAACGAATCAAGAGAAATTATCAGATTTTTAGAAACTGAATTCGACGAGTTTGGCGATGCCAGTGTCAACCTGGCCCCAGTGTCTCTACAGCCAGAAATTGATAAAATGATTGATAAGATTTATGACCCCATCAATAACGGGGTCTACATGAGCGGTTTCGCCACCAAGCAGGGTGCCTATGACAGAGCCGTTAATAAGTTGTTTGAAGCTCTTGACGAAGTCGAGGCTATTCTCAGCAAACAGCGTTATCTCTGTGGCGATACCTTCACTGAAGCAGATATCTGTCTTTTTGTTACGTTAATTCGTTTTGATATGGTTTATTACGTTCATTTCAAATGTGACCGCCGCCATATCTACGAATATGAAAACCTTTTTAACTTTGTAAAAGAAATCTATCAAATGCCTGGTATTGCCGGCACCGTAAACTTTGACCATATTCGAACCCACTATTTCTGCAGCCACAAAACCATAAACCCTCACGGCATTCTGCCTGTTGAGCCTGATATCGATTTTAATGCACCTCATAACCGTAACCGGTTCTAACAGAGTGTTGAAAACAAACCGAAAAAGTACTCGGCGTCGCATGCGTCGCCCGGGGGGCAACGCCCAGCGGTTCTTCGAAAAATGCTTTCGAAGCGGCCCTTCGGGCCTGCTTCGCACTTTTTCGGTTTCAACACTCTGTTTGCGGGTTGCTAACAACCCGCATTAAATCAATTGACGGTGACCGCAGGCAGCCCCTGCTAGCCAATCATGAGAAAATCGGCTTTAGCTCTGGCCTTTGTTGTTGTTATATCATTATTTTTAACCAACTGTTTTGTTATTTTTAACAGCCCGTTATCAAAGAAGAAACTCAAGCTTGATAAAAGTATCTATGGCACCTGGCAGATGACCATGAAATTTGGCAGTACCATTCGTAAGGGGCACTATAAAGTCAGCCCCCATCGTGGTAACCAGTTTGTGCTGCTTGAGCTGCCACCTGAAGATAAAAAGCGCAAAAGTAAAAAGAAAAAACCCATGATTGGCTACCTGGTTGAATTTGATGGCCAGAAGTATCTGCATTTTTATCGTTTGAACAAGCCCAGAGGTGGTGAGCAGATCATCGCCGTCGATATTATCAATAAAAAAGAAATTAAGATCAGAGTTTTCTCTCCGAAAAAAATCAAGAACCTCATTGAGAAAAATGAAATCAAAGGCCAGGCGAAGAAAAAGTCAATGCTGATCAAGGTCACTGAAAGCTCAAGTGGTTTGCAGAAAATGATTAAAAAGCATGGGCTTAAAGCCCTGCTTGATGAAAAAGATTTCACCCTGATCAAAATCTGATTTGTGGTCTGGTTGGTTGTCGTTCTACTGATTCTGCTGAGCCTGCCCCTGGTGGTGGCTGCATACATATTGATGCGCCTGCATCACCAGAGAGATCGCAATTACCGCGATGAATACTTTACGTCACCCTATGAAGCCGGTATAAAATATGAAGAAATCGGTTTCGTGGCAGCCGATGGGGTCGGCCTGCGCGGCTGGTTAATGAAAAGGCGGGGTAACCGTTTTATTATTGGTTGCCATGGGCATCATGGCAAGAAGTCTGATCTCATTGGTATTGGCTCAGGGCTCTATCGCAAGGGTTTTAACGTTTTATTGTTTGATATGCGCCATTGCGGCCAGAGTGATAATGCCCGCCAATCAGTGGCCTACTATGAGCAGCGTGATCTGCAGGCTGCCATTACCTGGGTGAAGCAGCATTACCCCAGGGCGCAGATTGGTATTATTGGCTTTTCGATGGGCGGGGCCGTGGCCTTGATGAGCCCTGAAGATGAGCAGGTCAAGGCGGTTGTGTCTGATTGCGCCTTTGCAAATATTGAATTTATTTTACGCCATGGCATACGTGCATGGGGGCTGTCGTTTCTGGCCCCTTTTCTACTGGCGGTTACTTTTTTTCTTAACCGGCAGATTATGGGGTACTCGCTGGGTGAAGTATCGCCCCTCAATGCCCTCAGGCGGGCGGGTAAGCGGGCGTATTTCTTTATTCACGGGGCGCAAGACTCGGTTATTGCTGCGTCTCATTCGCGGCTTATGCATGAGCACTGTGCCTCACCTCATAAAAAACTATGGATCGAAGAAGGCCAGCACTGTGGTCTCTACTTTAAAGACCGCGATGTCTATATCAAGACAGTTGCTGACTTTTTTAATAAGTACCTTAAGTAATGGCTGCCACCGGTTGTAAGTCGGCGTTAAGATAGCCTCTGAACATGGCCCGGGTGGTGAATGGCAGGCAGTAATTGCCACTTTTATCAATGGCAATCAGGCCCCCCCGACCACCGGCATTTTTGACTTCATTTAATACTCTGCGCGCCGCTACTTTCAGGCCCTTGTGGTGTTGCCATTCATAGGCCAGCAGTGAAGCAGCCGATACCTGAATAAAGAATTCACCTTCACCAGTACATGAAACTGCGATATTTTCATCGGCAAAAGTTCCAGCGCCTATAAGGGCCGAGTCGCCAACCCGGCCATGGGCTTTGTTTACCATACCTCCGGTTGAGGTGGCGGCTGCCAGGCGCCCATCTTGATCAAGTGCCACAGCACCCACGGTGCCCATGGTGCCCATGGTGTCATGATCAAGCGAGACTTTTTCACGGCTGCGATTCAATTGTTCTACCCTGTGGTCAGTGATGAAATACTCTTCATCTACAAGCTCTATGCCATGTTGCCTGGCAAATTCATGGGCGCCCTCTGCAACTAGTAGAACGTGGGGGCTCTTTTGAAGCACTGTAAGAGCCGCATAAATGGGGTTCTTGATAATCCCTGTAGCAGCCACCGCACCAGCACTGCGGTCAGGCCCGTTCATGATTGAAGCATCGGCCAGGCATTTACCCTGTTCGTTCAGTACCCCTCCACGGCCTGCATTAAAGAGTTCTGAATCTTCGAGAAAAGCGACGGCTGCTGCGGCTACATCGAGAGCACTTTTGCCTTCGCTCAGCTGCTGGGCACCGGCCTGCAGGCAGTGGTTCAGGGTCGAAGTATACTTGTCTCTACGTGCCTGGCTCATTTGTCGGGCATGTAAATCGCCTGCACCACCATGAATTAACAGCCTCATATTCCCTTTTTTACAAAACGGGGTTACGAGGCAACGTATTTTGGGCTTTACCGGTATAATCATTTTAATTATCAACTCATGATGCTTCGAAGACTATTGGTTTTTTTGCTGGCAACAGGCACTCTGTTTGGGGGTAGCAGCAGTTATGTTCGCTTTGTTGAAAATGCCCAGGGTGCACAGCTAGTGACATCGGTTCTATCATTTGAAAATGAAGATGGGGTAAAGGTTGACCTGGTTTCGGCCGTACACATTGCCGACCGTTCTTACTATGTGAAGCAAAACCAGTTGTTTACCAGCTACGACGCCCTGCTTTTCGAGCTGATCGGTGATGTACGCCATCTATCACAGGCCCGGCGCACACCCAGTAATCTTGGGCGCTTTCAACGTTTTCTCAAAGACTTTCTTGAACTTGATTTTCAGCTTGATGTAATCAACTACCAGCGGGCCAATTTCGTACATGCCGATATGAACTACCAAACCTATATAAGAATGACCCGAGCCCGGGGCGAAAATTTTTTGACTCTGATGCTCAATTCAATGCGCTATCAGATGATGAATGGCAGCCAGGGGCAGGTCACTTTTTTTGATCTGCTGAACATCATGACCAGCGACGACCAGGCCCGCGAATGGAAGATCATTCTGGCCCGGCAGATGTCAAACATTGACTCTATGGCCAAAAGCCTCGAAGGCCCCGGTGGCACTTCGGTGATTATTTCTGAACGTAATAAGGTTGCCATAAAGGTGCTTAAAAAGCAAATAGCCCAGGGTGTTACCCGCCTGGGTATTTACTATGGCGCGGCCCATATGCCCGATTTAGAACAAAGGCTCAAGAAAATGAAGTTCAAACGAACCGGCATCAAATGGCTGATCGCCTGGAACATGCCTGCTGTGGTTAACAAAGTTGAAGATTAAGAAAGGCAGCCAGGGCGTGGCCCCGGCTGCCGGCTGAACAGCAGTATCAGAAATACTGTAAGAATTAACCGGCCTCTTGCGCTGGCGTGGGCAGGCGCAAATCATACCAGTCGATATTGCGGGTAAGATACATGACTGCTGATAGAACCAGAAACAGCGCGATGGCACCCAGCAAAAGCGAATAGTCTTCATTCTGCAATAATACAAAGAGGTAAGCGTACAGAGTTGTTAAAAAGCCTCCCAGTACCAGGGCACGTTTGCGCTGGCCCAGTACTTTCGAGCAGTAGCCGGTGATCAAACCTACTGTTGCTGTGGCTGCCACGATATACGAAAGCAGAAATTCAGTATGCTCTGATAGCGATAAAAACAGCAGGTAAAACAGCGACATGGCTACGCCCACCAGCAGGTACTGCAGGGGATGTATTTTCAGCTTATAGATTACCTCGAAGAGAAAGAAGGCGAGAAAGGTCAACGCGATAAACAGAACTGCGTATTTAATGGCACGGTTCGACTTCTGGTAGTGATCAACTGGTTGAAACAGAGCGACCCCGAAGGCACTGCGACCCAGTTCAGCCTGGGCGTTGGGGCGGTCGATTTCGCGAAACGCCTGGGGAAAGTTTCGGCCAAAGTAAAACACATTCCAGTTGGCGGTGAAACCATCTTCGGTTATTTTTCTTCCCGGCACTTCAGCAATTGGCCCAATCCATAGACCAGGCAACAAACATCAACGCCCGGTTTTGGTTGAGAGAAAAAGACCAAAGTGAACATATTATCGTTTTCAGCCTGAATAAAGATGGCAATCCGGTGACTGTTTACGTCAACCCAGCG
>CAZHLC010000255.1:0-6195 GCA_964532545.1 uncultured Leptospiraceae bacterium
CTCATTATAGAACGGGTGGCCTATTACATGAATCTTTTCACGATTCACTCCCACCTTTACATATTGCTCACGTATTTTGTTTCCCCAGACCAGCAGATAATCAGCACCATCATTGTGAAACGGGTTCTCATAAACTGCCGGCAAACCATGCAAGAAGATAAAGGTCGGCTTTTTCAGCTTCTTCATACATCTGAGTGAGAGGGCTTCAAAAAAACTCAAATCATTAGGCACAAAAAGAGAACAGATTTCAGGCCGACTGTAGAATTGCATTAGCTCAGTAGAAATAATCTTTATCAGTTCTTTTGAACGTGGCTGCAGATAGCTTGAGAGACAGCTTGTATTGAGCAGGCTTTTCATTTCTTTTGTAGCGGCAGCCAGCTCTTTTGAGTGGTAAGTGCCCCGTGGTAACCATGGCGGCAGAGCTACATTGTAGCCAATTCTATTGAGCTCTTCGTTTATCGAAAAATACGAATTTGAAATAATCGTTCTGGGCTTAAGGTCATCTTTGTTTTGAAAATCAATAATTAGATTCTTAATCTTCTCGCGAAGCCTTCGCTTCAACGAAACCTTCTCACGCGGCGCGCGAAAATGATCTCCATATAAATATACCTGATGGTGAATTTCATATTCAAGCAGAGCCACGCTTTCTTTATCAAGCTCGGCCAACTCGGCTAAAGAGTCGATCACAGTTAAGCGGCCCCCGGGGTCAGTTCAAAAATCTTCTCACCCCTTACTTCAACATCATGAGTGATTAGAACGGTAATCAACCTCTTCGCTACATCATTGATGGTAGCGATCAGCGCCTTTTTATTTTCAGGGTCAAGGCATAATGTCATCTCAGCAAGAATACGCATTTGCGGTTTTTTACATAGAGTTCGGGCGATACCAAGACGGCGCTTCTCACCCCCTGAGAGAGAACGGCCGGCCTCACTGATTTCACCATCAAGGCCACCCAGCCTCTCAACAAAGGGGCGAGCACCACAAAGTTCAAGACATTCCCAGAGAAAGTTTTCATCTATATCTTCATACGAAGTTAGATTGTCACGAACCGACCCATGAAAAAGCTGAATATCCTGGGTAACATAGCCGATTTTTGCCTTGTGGTCAGTGCTCAGCAGGCTGCTGAGATTAGTAACATACTTCACAACCCCCGCCTGGGGAAATATTATGCCGGCAATCAGGTTGGCCAGAGTAGTTTTACCTGAACCCGAAGGGCCCTTTAAAAAACAGGGTTCGCCCGGCTCAATCTGCAGCGTAACATTTTCTATTACTGCCTTGTCACCGAAAGCATAGGTGACTTCATCAAGCTCAACCCTTTCAATGTTTTCGCTGAACAGGGTGCGCTCACGTTCAGGCTCAACCATTATGGCATCAATCACCGGGTCAAGGCTGCCCGAAAAACGCGACACATTGGCATACATGGCCAGCAGATTATTCAGGTAATTCATGGCACGCATACCCAGAACACCGATACCGGCCAGCACCATGAATGAGCCGGTCATAGATTTGTTCTCCCACAACGTCCATAAATAATAGGCGCCAAGGCCAATCACCGGAATGATTACCCGCAGTGAGATAATTAATGAATAATAAAGACCGTTTTTGATTTCGCTGCGGGTAAACTCATTCTGGGCCCTGGTGCCCTGGGTATAATGCACATCATTATTACCTTCAACCTTGATTTGAAAGAGGTTAAGCAGGCGCTCACCCAGATCAGCCGCAAACGATTGCCGTGCATCGGCCTGCACCTTCGAGACCTTTGATAGCCGCCGAAACAGCCACTGTAGAAACAGTGAAAAAGGGGCACCCACCAGCACCACCATAACTGACATACCCGGGCTGATTGAGACAGCCATGCTGGCAAAAATTGCCAGGGCAATGAGAAAATAAAAAGAGCGCATGAATGAGAAAACGAACTTCACAATCATGGCTACTTCTTCGGTTACCGCACCCACAAGCTTGCCCGTACGCAGGTTGCGCAAAGATTCCCAATCACCATATATAAGCTGCTTGAAAGCTTTCTCTTGAATCTGCCGCCTGATAACAGCCGGTATAAAGCCCTCAAGAGCCTGCAATAAAAACTGCGCAGTGGCCTGCATTACAAAAAGGCCAATTGTTAAAAAGAAAAGGTTAATGGTGTTATATTCAAGGTTGAACAGGCTAAAGATAAAAGTGGTAACCTCAAGCAGAAGACCTTCACCCTTACCCTGGTCGATCACCAGATTAAAGAGGGTTACCAGACTGAAGCCATCAAGAAAGGCACTCACTGAAGCGATGGCATAGAAAATTACCAGCACAACGACATTGCGGGTGGTAATCAAACCACTCAGTTTAACAATTTTAAAGGCTTTGTGTATATTTTTAACATTAACCACTGTGAGCTTCTTTGGCAAAGGGTCGCTTGACCGCCTTGAACATGTTCACAAACATTCTGAAGAAATGGGCGATACCCAGCCAGAACCTGTTTGGTTTGTATAAAGTATCCATATACGTTTCGTGCTGCTCACCCAGAATCAGATAACGACCATTAGGCTGTTTTTCGACACCCTTTTTGTCATCAAGCAGGCGCCGCAACTCGGGGCCTACTTTGCTCAAAACACTTTTGGGTACATCAAAAGCACAGTAGTCATACCCTATAGGGTACAGCCCCATAATGATACAGTCTTTATCTTCATCAAGCTGCGCGGGCAAACGACCATGCCAGGTCTTCTTAAAGAAGAAAAAGGTGTCACCAGCCTTACCCTTGACCGGCGTTAACATCGACTTTACAGTTACCGGGTTAACCCCTCTGATACCCAGATCTTCGGCCAGCAGGCTGACTTTGAATCGGTGAGAGCGCGGCAGCATAACAGTGGTACCACGACTGTCATCAATATCATCAATAAGAATTGATATACCCATTTCTCCGTGGGCGTCTTCATGCAGATGAAGGCCATCATCTTTTTTCTTTGAGCGGCGAATGCTGAGCTCCCAGATTTTATAGCCCTTACCCATAATCTCTTCGAGAACTTCGCGAACGGGCTCATGCTTAAAAAACTTTTCCATAAGTTTATCAAGTTTTGGTGAAAGCCCGATGAAATTGCTTAGCACCGCCCAGGTATCATCTTCAAAAATGGGGCGACGGTATTTGCGCTCAGGTATATCGTGTTGCTCGCTCCACTGAATTGCCTTACCCTTCATAAGCTTTTTACATTCACTGCGCAGGGTCTCGATCTCTTTGTCTGTGAATATGGCACCGAGGCGGGCAAAACCAAATTTCTTCAGATCACCAAGGGTTTTATTTGCGTTGATATCTTCTACTAACATGATTAAAGTACACTGTCTTCAGCATGGCCTTGAAAATGCGCCAGTTGGCTGACAAAACCCGGCCAAAGCGTGATGCTCCCTGTCTTTGATGAATGGGTATATCTATTTGCACCCAACTGTATTTTTTTCTTACCGCGAATATGGCCAGTTCACTGCCAATAGAGTCATAAGAGTCAAACCAGCCCAGCCGGTTATAGATCTCGATAGAGTATCCCTTAAGGCCGCAAAGGGGGTCTGCGACGCCATAACTGATTCTGGTAAACCAGGCAAACAGCCGTTCAGAGATGCGGGCAAAGTCAGGCCTTACCCCCAGCACCAGATCATGGTCTTCGAGCTGCTGCTTATACTCAGCCAGCTTGCTGGCCTCATGCTGCCCATCGGCATCAAAGGTAATCACATACCGGTAGCCAAGCTCACTGGCCTTTTTAAAGCCTGAATCAAGAGCCCCATCGTAGCCTCTATTGGTTTCATGGTTAACCACAACAGCACCGGCGCTCTCAGCCAACGAGGCCGTATTATCAGATGAACAGTCATTGACCACAATGGCATCGCCCTGGGGGCTTACCTTGTTTATGACGGCCGCAATGGTTTCTTCTTCGTTATACGCCGGAATAACTATGGCAACTGAATGTTTTTCCATTTAAGACAATCACCAGCATTGATCTTCTCTTTTACCGTACTGCCAGTGATTTCGCTTATTCTGAAGGGTTCGAGCCCGTCAGCAGGTGCGGGCCGCAAATACTCAACCTTTGAAGCGTCGATAGTATCACCGGGCTCAAGGTCAACCTTTGCTCTGATTGAGCGCCGCTGCACCACGACCGTATCTTTCTCGTTATCTTCAATTCGCTTGGCCCCAACCCCCAGGCTGTATTCAAGTTCGCGTGAACGGTCAACCATCTCACGCCATGTCTGGGGGTTCATTGAAAACTTGTGGTCAGGCCCCTCACGATCATTGTCATCGGTAAAATGTTTTTCAATGACCCGGGCACCAAGGGTAATTGCACCCAGCACAGTAGCAGGGCCCGGGGTATGATCGCTCAAACCAAGAATAATGCCGGGGTAGGCATCGCGGTAAGTCTTGAGCAATTCTCAAGGCTGGCCGTATAATTGGTATTACATTGCATTAAGGCGAGCTGAGAGTTAATTGCCGCAGCGGCTACCACAGCCCGGTCTACGTCGCTGAAATCAGCGGCCCCCGTGGCAATCAGCACGGGTTTACCCTTACTGGCCATACGCTCGATGGCCTCTATCCAGGTGATATCACCAGAGCCCACCTTATACGCGGGAATATAGTCATTCACTTTGTCGATTAAATCAAGTGAATAAGGCGCAGTAAAAAAAGTAATGCCCGCCTTCTTACAGGTCTCTTGCAGTATAGATGTCCATGAAAAATCAATCGAGGCGTCAGCATAGACTTCAAAAACAGATTTTTTCCATTTGGCCTGATGAGACAGTTGACCGCCGAGGTTTTTAAAACCGTAGTCACTGACTATGGTTTTAGCCTCAAAGTGCTGAAACTTGGCAGCATCGGCGCCCGCTTCTTTGGCCAGGTAAATCAGGTCTTTGGCCCTCTCAATATCTCCGTCATGATTAGCCGCAATGTCAGCTATAAAATAGCTGGGGTGATTTTCAGATACCAGAGTATCACCGATTTTTATTTCGCTGTCAAACGTCATTGGTTTACCACTTCTTCTTTTTTAAGAGTTGTTATTTCATCTTTTAATAGGGGCAGGCTGGTGTTAAAGCTTTTCTCAAAGTGCTCGATCTTCAAGCGCATATCTTTGGGGCGATAAGCCGAGAGCTGTTTTGCTTCGCTGGTTGTATCAACACAGTTTTCAGTGCTCAACTGAAAGACCCGGGCCAGTTCAATTGCAAAGTCTCGTTTAGACATACCCTGGTGGCTGCCCAGATTATAGGTACCGGGTCTGTGGTTTTCACAGACAAGCTGAATTTTTTCGCATAGAGTGTTGATTGAGAGTGGGCTGAAAAAGACATCGGTAAAAAGTGTTAAAGCCTGCTGGCCTCTCAGGGCCGCAAGCAGCCAGTCACTGAAACTCTTTCGCTGACTGAGACGGCTATGGCCAAAGAAGTTGGTGCGCAAAACTGCACCACCTGCAGCCAGCGCATGAAGCTCGCCGCAGTATTTTGAATAGCCGTAGTAGTTAGCCGGGCAGACATCATCTTCAGCATGGGGGCCCTCACCATCATAGAGCTGGTCAGTCGAAATGTGTACCAGCAAAGCCTGACGCTCTCGAGCCAGGCTCGCAATATTACCTACAGTCTTTACATTAAGTTGAAAAGCCTGCTGTGGGTTCTTTTCACATTCATCTACATTGGTTAGAGCAACCAGGTTAATTATAGCATCAATCTCAATATCAGCCAGAGCCCTGGCTATCTCAGCAAACTCAGCTTGATCAAAATTGAATTGGGCACTTTTCGCCCGCCCATGAGAATATACCTGGTGAGTATCACTGAGATGGTGCACCAGAGAGGTACCCAATAAACCAGTTGCCCCGGTAACCAGTATCTTCATCAACCAGCGAATTCTTTGACAGTTTTCTGCAGCACCTCGGCCTGCTTTTCGGCCTCGCTGAGCTCAAAATAGTTCGTTTTTAATTGAATCATGCGCGCCTGCAAATACTCAGCAGTAGGGCACAACCCCTGCTCATACTTCTGGGCAATGCCTTCGTATTTCTGTACCTCATCTGCGAAAAAGGGTTCTTGATATGTGAGTCGCCAGGCACCGTAGTAGCCATCGCCACCATTAGCCAGAAACAACTCACGAAAACGTGGCCAGTCAGTGGCTGGCTTTTCAGAGCTCAGCACCATGGCGTAGGCCCAGAAGCTGTTCACATAGTCTTCAGGTGTGTGCTGTACTGTCAGCACTGA
>CAZHLC010000256.1:0-6188 GCA_964532545.1 uncultured Leptospiraceae bacterium
ACCACCGGCAATATTGCGGCTACCATTGTCGATGACACCATCGCTGAGGCTGCCGAGACGATCATCGTAGAAATTTCTGGCCCATCAGGTGCTACACTCGGGGCCACCACCAGCCATACCTATACAATTGATGCTAATGATGTGCCCACAGTACAATTTGTAGCGGCCACCTCAAACGGGGCCGAAAATGTCACCCCCGCCATTGTTGCGGCAAAGCTCTCTAATCAGTCTGCCAGCAATGTTACGGTAAACTACAATGTAGTCGGCGGCACGGCCACAGGTGGCGGCACCGATTATACTCTGGCTGCAGGCACTCTTACCATAACTGCGGGAACCAGCACCGCTAATATTGCCGCGGTCATAAACGATGATACCCTGGCTGAGACTGCAGAAACCATAATTGTTGAAATTTCAGGCCCCACAGGTGCAACCCTGGGGGCTACCACCAGCCATACCTATACCATTGATGCAAATGATACCCCAGTGGTCTCTTTTGCCGCGGCCACCTCAAGCTCAGCTGAAAACATCAGCCCGGCTGATATCTATGTAAGCATGACAAATACCGCGGCAGCAAATGTTACCGTTGATTACAACATAGTCGGCGGCACAGCCACCGGTGGTGGTACAGATTACACCCTCGCCAACGGAACCCTGACCATTTTACCGGGTAATACCAGTGCAGCCATATCAGCAGCCATAGTAAATGATTCACTGGCCGAGGGTGGTGAGACCATAAACCTTGAAATCACCAATAACAGTGCTAACTCAACCATGGGCGCCACAACAGCTCACACGTTTACCATCACCGATGATGACACCGCGGGTGTCGTGATCACTGAAACCAGTGGTAGTACCGAAGTAAACGAAGATGGCACCACAACAGATACCTATGATATCGTGCTTTCATCTGAGCCAACGGGCAATGTTACCATAACTATCGCAACAGATGGGCAGGTCTCGACCTCTGTAACAAATATCGTTTTTACCAACCTGAACTGGATGACCCCTGTGACTGTCACGGTTACTGGCATTGACGACACTAGCGCTGAAGAAGCAACTCACGATGGCACCATCACTCATACTGCGGCCAGTGCCGATGCAAGCTACAACAGCATCAGTATAAGTAATGTAGTAACCCGGGTAACCGATGACGACAGCACAGACTTCGCTGACCTCAGCCAGACCCTTGTTGGGCCGAACCCGCTTGATACAACCAAGTATGATGCCTTACATCTGCATAAGATTCCTAACGGCACAAAAGTAACTATCTATTCAAGTCTGGGTAAGAAAGTGGCAGAGTTTACAGTCGAGTCGCGCACTGGTAAATACTCATGGCCACTGCGCAGCGGGCAGGGGGCCAGACTGCCTGGCGGAATTTATATTGTGAGAATGCAGGCGCCAAATGGTGATAACAAAGCCACGCGCCTGATTATTAGAAGGTATTGATGAAGAAGCTGCTGCTATCAATACTTCTTTTCAGTGTGCTGGTGCCCAACAGATGGGCAGCTGATACAGAACCACTTGCACCGTTTCTCAAACTTACCGGTTCAAGTCGGCAGAGTGCCCTGGGTGGGGCCTATGCTGGTGCATGGGCTGATTCAGACACTGTGACCATAAACCCCGCCGGTCTTTATGGCATTGAAGGCGTAAATGGGCATCTCACCTATTTCTCGCTTTATGAGGGTTTCAACTATATCAGTGGTTTCGTGGGCAACTCGTTTGAATTCGGTACCCTCGGCATAAACTTTGCCCATTTCAGCTCTGGTTCTGAAGAAGGTACTGTTTTTAACTCAAGCGGTGATCTGGTAAAATCGGGTGAATCGATCAGTGCCGCAGGCAATGCTATTTCTGTGACTTATGCAAATACCTTCTTATGGGGAATTGCTACCGGTGCATCAATCAAGTTGGTGCAGGAAAACTTTTCAAACCCTCCGTTGACCATGGTGGCAGCTGACATCGGCGCCAGCAAAAGGTTTTTACAAGACCGTCTGGTACTTGGTGCATCACTTATGAATATCGGGCCAGGTAAAAAACGGGCCGATGACTCAGGCATAACCGATCAGCTGCCTATATTTGGCCGTATTGGCGCAGGCTTTGTGGCCTTTCGACGTAAAAACCATGAAGTGACCCTGTTCACTGATATGACCGCTACCAAGGCAGAAAATATCGGGTTTCATGTGGGCGCAGAATACAATGTTTTTCGTTATGTATTTCTGCGTGGTGGTTACGAGCCCACTTCGCTGGCTGAAAAGATGTCTCTGGGCGCCGGTTTCAGATATGGATATAAAAAGTGGACCTATGCTCTTGACTACGCCCTGCGCACGAACAGTGACTTTGGCACCAGCAACAAGTTTACCCTGAAAGCAGTGTATAATTACGATGTTACACCTGAGAAAACTCTGCGCAAACGTACTAAAAGAAAGCGCCAAATCAAGTTTGGTCTGGCTAATGTTCCCCTGAGTTGGGATCAGGTTCTGCGCATGGTATCGGCTGGTTCTGAAGACTATGTGCGGGTCATTACCAAAGATGGTGATGAACTGGTTGGTCAGGTTTCAAGTGTGTTGCCAGATGAAATGGAAATTATTACCGATGACGGTGAGCGTAAAGCCATACCAAAAGATAACATTATCATCATGTTCAAAGTTTTGAACAGCGAACAATAATCAGCGGCAATCGCCGAAGTTTTTCTGAATTATGTTTATGGTCTTCTGGTGATTGGTCTGTCGCGCCAGTTTCATCATCAAACCGGCGGCCCTGTTATTGCAGGCCTGGTTAATCTCAAGAATAATAGCCGTGTCATCGAGTAGAGAGCTGACACTCTCTTTAGTATTATCGAGCGCTGCTGAAATAGAAATGTAGTCTGCATAGATCTCACTTAATTCAAGGGCGGTTAGAGCCGATGAATCATTAATAATCTCTTTTAGCAATTGTCGAGAGCGCATTGCCTGCTTATTGCGGGCCAGAAAGCGGGCCTGCATCAATTTGCATTTATAGTTTTTCTGCAGCATTCTGTGCGACTGCCCATGCAGCACCATGGTTAAACACATTTTGGCCAGCAGGCCATCTCTGAAATACTGCCATTGGTTATGATGGTTTGTGGTAGCTTTGTCGAGGGTTGCTTTGGTGGCAGCGGTAATCTCAGGTCTTGGGCCTGGGGCAGTGGTCGACATCTCTACGAAGAGACCATGATTACGTGAGGGAACCTGAATCTGGCGCAGAATGTTTCCCCGGTCGGTTGAAAACAGTGAGCCGTTTTGGTTAATAAAGGCAGTGATTCTGGCTGGTGCCTGGGCGAATTCATTCTGACCATAGAGGCGGTTGCCGAAGTAGGCTGCATTCTCTGAATACAGTTTAATATCGGGGCGTTTTTTTTCAACATGGTGCAGGTATGCTATGGGGCCACTTTCCATATCGCCATGAACAAAGAGATTGGCCCCTGTGGGCAGACTTTTAAGAATCAGTTCTGCATAGTCGGCAGCAAAAGTATCTTTGGCCCGGTAATTCTGAGAAAAATTCATCACCAGCTGCCAGCCAACGGCCAGGGCGAAAACCAGTATGCTATAAGTTTTGAGCTGGTCGGCTGACAACCAGCGGGCCAGAAACCGTCGCACAAATGCCGAAGCCAGCGCCAGGGCCCCGAGTGGTATCAGCTGGTATGTTCTGAAAATTTCTCTGCGCCAGTCATCATACTCAAGAGGCAGAATAAAATTGAGCAGCAACGAGCCTGTAACAAAGCTGAGCAGCAGGGCAAGCATCAGCAAATGTTTTCGTTCTTTAAACAGGTATAACAGCCCTGCCGACACCAGCAAAAGCCCCATTGGCCCAAACTGATCAAATAAATTGCTGAAGCTATAAAGAAAAAACTGCCACAGGTCGGTCTGGTTGGGAAACATGCTGGCTTCAACTGTGCCCAGGTTTTTCAGTGCAAAGTAACCGAAGGCCTCGGCAAAAGAGCTGAGCTTACCGCTGAATGTAAAGAGGGGGGCAGATAATGAGCGCAGCCAGAGATAGAGAATGGGCAGAAGCCCTGCCATAAAAAAGGCAACACCCAGTTTGAGATGTTTGAAAATGTTTTCGCGGGCCGGGTATAAAATAACCAACAGGGTCAGACCATTAATAATAATCAGCGGATAGTGATTCGTGAGACTTAGACCCAGCAGAAAGACCAGCAGATAGAAGCCCCTGCTGCTGAACTCATTTCGCATTTTGAGGGCCAGAAACAAACAACAGAAATAAAGCGCACTGTTCAGTGCGTAAACCTCGGCAACCTGGGCCAGGTTCCAGAAAGTGATTGAGAAGGCCAGCAGCAGGGCTGCACCAACGGCGGCAATACGCTCGCTGCCCAGAATGCGGGCTGATAAATAAATCATTGAGCAACAAAGGGCTGCAGCCACTGCGCTGAAAATGTGCAGGCGAAAGGCTATTGAGCCAAAGGGCAGCAGGGTAAAAAGTTTGCCCAGCAGGGTATAGGTTGGGTAACCTGGTGGGTGGGCAATACCCAGAAAGTTTGCCATGAGAATGAACTCGCCCGAGTCTTCAAGGGTTACCGTGGGTGAGGCGCATATTCCATAAAAGATGACCAGGGCCAGACCCAGCAGGGCGGCAATAATCTTGTCTTGTTTATCTGGCAGGTTTACGATGGTCTGCTGCTTTTTCTTTTTAGCCACCCCGTACGGGCGGCCTACTTTGTATGGCTGTCAAGAAAGTTTACAGGGCCAGGGCCAGAGTTTCGCCGTTAAAATCAGTCTGCCCAGTAAGGGCCAGCTGGGCTGCTTTGAGGCCGCCACTCTGCAGGCGAATAATAGGTTCGTAGCCCAGCTGCGAGAGTAAGTATCCCATATGATCTTTTTTAAAATTCTGGGGAAAAAAATCTACCCCGGCCCCTCGAAGACCGTCTGGATCAAGGTTGCTGTAGTATAACACCAGTTGAATATCAGGGAGTTGCTGCAGGCTTTTGAGAAAATTTTTCAGCACCAGCTCTGTTGAATTCACCAGCATAAATCTGGCCTCATCGAAGGGGGGCCTGATTTTAAAATCAGCAGGCTTACCCAGGTAGGTTTGATGGCTCTGAGCCTCTGGGGCGATCAAGCCCAGAGAGGCAGGCAGCTTGCGCAGCAAAAATTCAGTGAATTCATTGTCTGATAATAGAATCAGCGGTGCGCCATGGGTATAACCTGCATCGCTGAGCATCTTTACGGCCAGGGGGCCTAGAAAATCGAATACCTGCAGATTGGTATGCCTCTCATTCAAACCGATAATCGCCAGATTATGTTGTCGGCAATAATGAAGATCAAGGTCGCTGGGGCGAAACTCCCAGGGTTCGTACATAAGTGCAATGACAGCCTGGCGTTTAAGTTGACTGAGAACTTTTTGGTCGAGGGGGCGCAGATGCCCTGAGTTGGTGATAATATCTGCATCAGCCCAGGGCAGGTCATTTTTGTCAGTGATGAAGTTTACTTTTCTGTGTTCTGGTAGCTGTGAGTCTACAAAATCAAAGGCCTGCCTCTGGGTGCCATAGCTTGAATCGGCAGCATAGGCAAAGACTTCTGCCCCCGCCATAGCCGCGATGATGGCTGTGACACAGTAGGCGCCGGTGGCTGCTTCGGTGATGACAACCCTGCCTTGTAAATCTAGATCTAGTGTCTTGATGAGGGCCCTGGCCGCGGGCCACCAGTTTTCTACTGGGTTCGCCATGTGAGAATCAGCACCCCCAGCCAGACTACAACAATGCCAATGATGACTCTGATAGTAAGTTTTTCGTTAAAAAAAATGATTCCGATCAGGGCAGCCAAAAAGTAGGCCATGCCTGAAGAAACGGGCACAATCAACGACAGTGAGCTGGCCGCCAGCACTCTGATCATAATGAGAAAGCCAAAACCCAGGCAGAAAAGACCAAGCCAGAACATGGGCTGGCCACCCAGGGCCAGGTAATCAGAAATTTTTTCAGGTACAGTGCCCTCAGCAGCTTTTTTTACCAGGGTCAGGGCGCCGAGGTTCAGAACCGAATGTACCAACAATAACAGAAGTAGCTGAATATTAAAATCAGTAGACTTCATCTATGACTGCTTCGGGCTTTTTATTGACCTCATCAAAAATGCGCCAGAGATATTCACCGAGAATGCCCAGCATGATCAGAATCAAACCAGAGAAAAAAGAGATTAAGGTGACGGTAGCCGCAAAACCCTGTA
>CAZHLC010000257.1:0-6179 GCA_964532545.1 uncultured Leptospiraceae bacterium
TGATCTGCCTCTGATGGCCCGAGGTGTTGAAAAAACCAGTCGGCCTGACGGCCGGTAAGAGTCATTGATGAAAACAAAACATAGACGGCCCCGGCGTCGGCGGCTGCAGCAAAAACATCGTGCAACATTTCATCAGAGTCTGTCACAAAGGGTATAATCGGCATAAGAGTGAGCCCGGCCTTGATTGCCCCATAGTTCTTTTTTATTTCACGCAGCAGCCCCAGGCGTTTGCCAGGGCCGGGGGCCCGTACATCAAGTTTACGCGCCAGAGCTTCATCAACGGTATTGAGCGAAATTGAAACGGCTGCCCAGCTACGCTTTGCCAGTTCATTGACCAGGGGCAGGTCATGGCGCAGCAGAGTCGATTTCGTAATCACATGCACCGGATAATGAAAATCAGCCAGTACCTCGAGCACCGCCCGGCTGTTTTTTGCTTTTGACTCGGCCGGCTGGTAGGGGTCGGTCACCCCAGAGAGGGCCACCACGTCTGGTTCAAGAGTACGGGCCCGCGCCAGGCGCTGGCGAAGCTGGGGGCCGATATTTTGCTTGATCACGATGTCTTTTTCAAACTTTTCAGGCAGGGGGTATTTTTCGCTGCGCGAATTGCAGTAGATACAGCCATATTGGCAGCCTTGATAGGGGTTGATGCTGTACCGGTTCCAGAACCAGCTGTCGATGTACTTGCTTTTATTAAGAACCGATTTGAAGGCTTTTTCAGTAAAAGTGGCCATGGCCCCTATTCAAGGGGTTCTAGCTCTTCTGCTTTCGCATCTTCAATAATATGCTGAAAGCCCTCACGGTCTATGTAGAGTATTTTGTAGGTTCCGTCATCATTGACTTCTTGTGGTTCAACTTTGCTGTTTTGCAGCACAAATACCCCTTTCAGCAGAAAGGTGGGGCGGGTAAATTTATACGATTTGTTCAGTTCAATCTGGGCCATATTAGGTTCAAAATAGAAAAAAATTGCAACAATGTCACCCCTTTAATTATCATATTGGCATGAATCAGGCAACCGCTGATAAGTTATCACAGGCCATAAATGAGCTGAATAATCTGCTACAAAAGCAGGGTGTGGCCGCCCAGCCCGAAGGGCCTGCAGAAATATTATTGAGCATAGTGCCCATTGTAGGCATTATTTTCGGCTGCACGTTGCTATTTTTCTATCTATTCTGGCGCTATCGGCAGAATAAAGAATTGATCAGAACTGGTAAATATGAAGCCACCACCTATGCCAATCTACGGTCGTGGTCACTGTTAATGGGCTGCCTTTGTACCGGGGTGGGCCTGCCCATGACCATATTATTTCTGGTGGTGCAGAAAGACCCATATACCATTCTGGGGGGCCTGATTCCGTTTTCGGCGGGTATCGGTTTACTCTTTTTTTACTACTTGACCAGGGGCTCGAAATAGGCCATAATCATGTGTTCTAGAGGGTTGAATTCTAACCAGTGCTTACTGACGACCAATTTAATGAAATGTTTTTAGAAGCGACAGATATGTTATACAGCCTTGGGCTGCGACTTTTTCGCAACCAGCCTGAAGAGGCCAATGACTTCGTGCAAGATGTTTATCTGCGCGCCCGCAAGAAGTATAGTCTGTTTCAGGGCAAGTCAAAGTTCTCAACCTGGCTCTACCGCTTAGCCCTGAACCATGGTTTAAATACTCTGAACAAAAAAAAGAAAGTGCTGCTGAGCGAAAAAGAAGAACTCAGCCAGGCCGGTGAATTGGTTTTCTCTACTGAAGAAGAAAGCGTTTTAGATCGAATCATAGATAAAGAAGTCAGCGAAAAAATCAGAGCAGAGCTCGATGAGCTGCCCGAGGCTTACCGACTTTGCCTTGTATTGTATTACTTTGAGAAAATGACCTACGTAGATATCGCTGAAAAGCTCAGTTTGAAAGAAGGTACGGTCAAGTCTCATATTCACAGAGGTAAAAAACTTCTACGTGATTCATTAAAAGGTATCAGGTGATTTAAATGGCAGAGCATAAACACGTAATTCAAGAAGTCTGGTTAGACCAGCAGAGCAAACAGGTGAAAGAGCATCTGAAAGAATGTGAAACCTGCCAGCATGAGCAAGAACTGCTGCACACTGTTGAAAAATCTATTGAAACACTGCCAGAGACCAGCATGCCCGAAGGTTATCGCCAGAAGCTCATCTTGCTGATGAAAAAACCTGCCTACCGTCTATGGTATTTTCTGGTGGCCCTCAGTATGGTGATTATTACTCCGCTGTTTCTTGACCGGTTAATTGGTCAGTTTCAATCAACCGCAGCCAATTCAGACACCTACATTGTTATTTTTGCCTTTGTGGGCATTCTGGCCATCGGCCTGCTTTTACCCATTGCAGTGCGCATTGGCGAACGTTTCGATCTGCACAGCTTTGAAGATTCGGTTGATAAATTTCTAGAGCACCCCATCAAGTCGATTCGAAAATAATCAGACTTTGCCCAGAACGATAGACCAGGGCAGGGGGGTGCGCACTTCAATAATGTTCATGTATCCCCCCACAAAATCAAGAAATGTTTTTTTTGACCAGTGCTGAATATGGCCAGGGGTATTGCCCAGTGCCCCCCAGTATTTAAAACGGGCCATGTTCATCATACGCCAGATGGGTTCGCGGGGTACTGAAAGCAGCAGATAAGGGTCAGCCAGCTCAATCAGTTTACTCATGGCCAGCGACGGTGTTTCAAGGTGCTCTAAAACCTCGCAGCACACAACCAGGTTTGCACCGTGCTTTGCTTTTTGCAGGTCGTAAACATTGGCCACTTCAAAGTTTACGCCGGCCTGTTTAAGCTGGCTGTTGTTTTTCGCATGATTGACTACCTGAGATGAAAAATCAGTGGCTAGAATCTGCTTTGCCTGGTGGGCCAGCACCGTGGTTAAATGGCCTTCGCCGCAGCCAACTTCATGAATTGAAGCAGGCTTAATCTGCTTAACCAGCTGCTCTACGGCAACCAGAAACCTGTGGGTCAGCAATCTCGCAATTGGGTTCTTTGTTTTATACTTGTTATAATAGTTACCGGCAATAACACCATCTTCAACAATGGTTTCATGACCCATGCAGGCCAACTGCGGCAGCATAATCAGCTGTAAATTACAAAACAGTTTGTTCTTGACATTGTGGCTTTTGAAGAAACAGCAATAGACATGATCAGTGTTGAGAACCTCAGCAAGAAATATGGCGATTTTCTTGCGGTAGATGATATCAGTTTTTCTATCAAACAGAATGAAGTCGTAGCTCTGCTGGGCCTCAATGGCGCAGGCAAAACCACAACCCTGCGAATGCTTACTGGTTTTCTTGCACCGACCCGGGGTAATATTGTGGTAAACGATTTTAATCTGCTAGAGAGCCCTATGCAGCTTAAACGCCAGATTGGTTATATGCCAGAGAACCCGGCCCTCTATCTTGACATGACAGTTGAAAGCTTTCTCAAATATATGTACCGCCTCAGAATGTATACTGATGAAAACGAAGCTCAGGCGGTCGACCGCGTGCTGCAGAAAACCAATCTTGACCATCGTCGTACTGATTTAATCGGCAGTCTTTCTGCCGGCTACCGCAAACGGGTAGGGCTGGCCCAGGCTCTGGTACATGGGCCACCTGTGCTTATTTTTGATGAACCGATATCAGATTTAGACCCCTTACAGATTATTGAAATTCGTAACCTTCTGTTAGAATTAAAAAAAGAACATACTATTCTGGTCTCAAGTCATATTCTCAGTGAAGTTTCACGCACCGCCGATCGTTATCTATTCATTCACGATGGCAAGCTGGTTGCCGAAGAAACCCCTGATTCGCTGCGTAAGTATCTTGAAACCGCCTTCAGTTACAGTGTACAGATTAAGCTGGCTGGTACAGAAGCCACCAGGCTGACCGCGGCCGTGCAAGAAATAACTGGTGTTTCATCGGTCGAAATCACCGATACAGTTAATGATGTTTGCTCGCTGATCGTAAATGCCGGCAGTGATATTCGCGGGGCCATTTCGCGCACCATTGTAGAAAATAATTTTGAACTGCTGCAGATTCAAGAACAAGAGATGAACCTCGAACAGTTGTTTATGAATCTTACCAGGGCCAGAGCTGCTTGAAACACATCTTTTCACTGATTCTAATTTTAATTCTTTTCAGCTGTGAATCAAAGCAGGTTGTCTATGTGAAAGATAACGCAACCCTGCAAGATAATGTTTTTATTGATGCACAGACCCTGCAGATTGTTGAAGAGGCCCAGGCAGCGGGCAGCGAGCCCATGGTCTATAAAAGAGAAAAATCATGCCAGTTGGCTGAAAGCCGCGCTCGAGAACGTCTGGCTAAAATGTATCCTAAAGTTGCTCAAATTAAGGCCCAGGTTTCTGTGAAACAGAAGCTGTTTGTTGGCTGGGGGGGCTGTAAGGTCATTCTGCATATTGTTGCCCCCGCGCTGCAAAAAAGCGTCTAAGTTTGATATTATGGCCCCTTTTATGCCTGCGGGCCCATAATATTGTTGAAGATTTGAAGCTGAGATTTATTGAGGGTAACATGCGAGCTAAACTACCAATTATTTCAATCATCATTCTGGCTTTTGTGTCAATTGAATGTAAATCTCCCCCACCACCGAAAAAAGTGGTGCCCAAGCCGCCAGACTATGAGACCGAGGGCTGGCTTGATGACAGCACTTTTCAGGTGAAAGCTGTTGGCAAACCCAACCCCAGTGCGGTAGGTTTCGGCCGACGCCGTCGACAGGCCCAGCGAGAAGCACAGCGCCGCGCTGAGCGTAGAACTGCTTCGCTAATGGCAGAAAAGGCCGGCTCAGGCTCGCTCGAGAGCACTATTAAATCAAAGTTTGGTAACCTGATTGAAAATGGCCGTGTGGTGAGACGCAGCTTTAATATTGATGACCATTGCGCAGTGGTTTACCGGGTGAAACAGAAAGACCTGAAGAAGCAGGTTACCGCTCTTGCCAAATAACAGGCTGATTGTCGCGACTCTCGCCCTTACAGGGCTGCTGGCGGCCGGTAATACTACCCCTGAGGCTAAACAGCGGGGCAGCTGCCAGGTGCTTGAAATGCCCGGTTGGGTAGATAAGAATACCTTTAAGCTGACCGTGACTGGCACCCCGGCCGTCGGTGCAGAGAAAAAAATCAAACGCAGAACTCAGGCTGAAGACGCAGCTATCAGCTGTGCCCAGGCTCATGTGCTTGAGATGTTTATTGCAGGCAAACCGAAAAACGCCACTGATCGCCGCAAACAAGAGAAGATCAAAGGCGTTGTGAAGGGTGGTGTCGTTGAAAAAAAGTATTTCGATGCCAATCAAAACTGCCAGATTGTCTTTCGTATCGAAGGCAGCGGCCTGAAAAAACTCGCAAAAAAGTGAACCCCCACAATACCTGGGCGTCTAATTACTCGATGCTTAGACCTGTTTTCAGAGAGAAATAAAAACCTCTAAAAACAGTTGACTGATTTGGTAAAATTTATGAATAGTCTGACAGCAAAAGTGGCCTATGCCAAGCAAAACCATGCAAAATGCCTTTTGTGTCATTCATTTAGGCCATTCCTGAAGATATTAACAAACCATACGTAGGAGAGATCAACATGGTAAAAAAACTGATTATTCTTTCTTTGGCATTTTCTTTAGTAGGTGTTTCTGCTTGCCGTAAAGGGGCAAAAGACAGATCAATGCTAAAGGGCGAAACGCAAGACTTCATTACTGAAGGCTGGCTTGACGATAACACATTTCAAGTTCGTGCTATCGGCGCTCCTAATCCAAAGGCGAGAGGCTTCGTACGCCGTAGAACCCAGTCTGAAGAGTCTGCTCTATTGGCCGCTCAGAAGCGTGTAGTTGAGTTAATGGTTGGTGCCCAGATTACTGGTGCCTCTGGTTCTGATTCAGGTGAATCAACCGGTATCGCCATTACTAAAGAGTTCGAAGGTCATGTTAAAGGTGGTTCTATTCTTAAGAAAACCTTTGATCAAGATGACAACTGTGAAATCGTTTATCGAATTCACGCCAAGGGCCTGAAGAAAATGGCCGAAACTGCTGTTAAGAAATAATTTACAGCCTGTTTCAACTCAAAAGAATAAGCCCTGCACCCGTGCAGGGCTTTTTTTATGCCTGACCTGATTGACCGAACCGCCAGTGAAGATGAAGCCAAAAAGCTTGGGCTGCTCGATGGTGAATTTGACTTAATCAGCCAGAAGCTG
>CAZHLC010000258.1:0-6179 GCA_964532545.1 uncultured Leptospiraceae bacterium
CTTGTCGAATTGAACATTGATTTGATCCGAAACGCTACATCCCAAAGTATCGATACTGGTATAACTATTAATCCTACTTTTACGACGGCCGGGGCCAGCACTATTCAAGACGTAGATGGCGCCCCGCAATCAATGCAGAACGGCAATACCGTTACAGGTGCCGACGGCGTGGGCCCGGTACTCATCAGCGTTGTAAATACTGTACCCATTGCCGGTGGCAATCTGCAGAATACTTCTACAATCATGCTCACCTTCAGTGAAGATGTAAGCACCTCAACCTTCGGTGCAATTAATGAAACTCATTTCAATGTTGAGCCCAATGGGGCCGCGGCCGCGGGTGACCTTGATGGGGCCACGGCCACAGCTGCTGCAGGTGGTTCGGCTAACCAGATTGCCCTGACTCTGACCAGCAACTCTACCGGCGGATTATGGACAGTTGCCGGCGAAATCGATGTTGATACCTTCACGGCGATTCAAGACACCAGCACAAATGCCGTGGTGGCCAATACAGTTTCGGCTGAAGTACCTATTACCGGCCTGACTGGCCTGGTCATTGTGGCCCGTAACACCCTTGATCAGAATGCCAACGGCCTGATTGATGCCATTCGCATGCAGGCTTCGGCGCCGCTCAATGACAATTTCGGTGACATTACGGTTACAGTGGCAGGCCATGCCCCTGGCACCATTGCTACCGGCACAACAGCTAACGATGCCTTCTTTATCGTGCCCATAAATGAAACTGCAGATGCCACAGACGCCATCCCCAATGTGCAGGTCACAGCAAACACCCAGTTGCAGAATGCCGGCAACACCCTCACTCTGCTTACCGAAGGTGCGGCTTCGGCCGCGGTTGATGGTGCGGGCCCAGTGCTACTCAGTGCGGCTTCAAGCGCCAATGTCACTGGCGGAAACATTCCCGCGGGCACAACCCTCACTCTTACTTTCAGTGAAGATATTAACCTGAACACGACCTTTGGTGCTATAAACAATACCCATTTTATTGTACGGCCCGATGGTACTGCCGCACTCACTGATCTTGATGCCGTCGGTGTAACAGCCGCAGTAGGTACCAACAGTCAGGTGGTCTTGACCCTGCCCGCCACCACCACCAGCGGCGCATGGAATGGTCTGGGCCAGATTGATGTCGATACATTTACCGCAATATTCGATAATGCCGGGGTGCCAAATGCTGTGGTCGCCAATGCAGCTCTAGACGAAGTACCCATAACAAACCTGGGTACGCCCGGGGTACTTGACCGGTTTGTTATCACCAGCACGCCTTCTTCGCCCCAGGCCATTAACAAAGACTTTCAGATTACTATCGAAGCCCGCGATGGCCTGAATGCACCTGTAAATATAACCGAGAACGTACAGCTGGCCATGATCAGTGTGGGCACTGGCCTGCCGGCTGGCACACTCAGTGGCACGACCCTGGTGACATTCACCGCCCAATCAACAGCTACGGTAACTCTGCAATTTGATACCACAGCCGAACATTGGGTACGGGCCACTGGCACAGTTTCTCTACGTACCACAGCTCAGGGCGATAGCCCCTCTATTACATTCTCAGATTCACCCATTGCAGGGGTAACAATTCCTGCAGATACTGCCATGCTCTCTGATAATTACATTGATTTCAGACAGAAACAGAAGGCCACCATTGCCTATAACCTGACCTCGGCTGGCACGGTTAAAATTGAGGTTCTCGACATGAAGGGCCGCAGCATTAGGCAGGTGCTTTCAACAAGCTCACCGGCTGGCGATAATTACTATGTCTGGGATGTTAAATCTGCCGGGGTACGGGCTGGGCTATACTTCGTAAAAATCGAATCATCGAGCTGGTCAGCACCGCAACAATACAAACTGATCATCGTAAAATAAGGCCATATTTTTGTTCACAAAGTACCCCGAGAGCCGTCTAATTGATATAGGCATGGTGTGTTTCGGCAGATTACTTGTTTCAGCATTTTTATGTCTCATTTTCAGCTCTACCCTCTGGGCCGACCCGCTTTTTCTAACTCTGCCCATTGAATCGAGGGGTCAGGCTCTCTCTGATGCTCAGGTATCTTATGCCCGCGGTACCAACGCCATGCGTTATAATCCTGCGGGTCTTGGCTTCGCCGTGGGAATGGAAGCTCAGGCCACCCACATGATTCTGGGCGAAGAAATCTCAGCCAACAGTCTTGCCTTTGCCTACCCCATGAACGAATATTTCAGTGTGGGCATTTTCGCCTCGGCTATGTACCTCAACGAATCTTTTACTCAGGTACAAGACTTTCAAGAAACCAATGTATCACTCAGTGTGGTTGATGCCGAACTGGGCCTCTCTTCTGGTTACCGCATCAATGACCAGCTGGCCCTTGGTGCCAATCTGCGCTATTTTCGATTTCAACTGGGCCCCGAAATTACCCAGAGCTTTAATGCTGACATCGGGGCTATGTATGAATTTAATCTACCCTTCTATAAACCAGGTGGTTACAAGAAGTTTGCCGCAGGCCTGGCGGTAAAAAATCTCGGGCCTGGCTATACCTTCTTTGGTGGTGGTCAAACAGAAGCACAACCTCTGGCAATTCAGACAGGCATCTCATACAAGGGCAACAAGTGGGTAACCCCCAGCTTTGATTATACCTATTCAACTCTTGAAGAGAGCTCTTTTCATCTGGGAATGCACATACTACCACGCTTCTTTGTATCGCCCATGATGGGTCTGCAATATGATAACACCGGCATGTCGTTCTCTGTTGGCGGGGGCATAGGGTATGGCAACTCATACCGCCTTAACGCCATAGGCGGCACCTCACTGGGCGGGGCCCAGACGAATAATACCTTTGTCTCATTACTTTTTCAGAAGCGTGACTTTGGCAGCAGAACAAAATCAAAACCAGTTGGTGCCACAGAAAAAGTGACACTCAACCGCATGAGCAGCCTATATAAGGCAAATGCCCTTGTACCATTTAAAAGCGGCTACCGTTCTGAAAAAGTTCAGGGCATCACTCTTGAAGTCGATGAAGCTTCAGGCTTCAGACAGAAAGTTATGCGCCTGCGCAGAGTAGCCATTCAACCCGAAGATGAGAAGTATCTCAAGAAAATGGCCTTTAACCGCAAGAATCAACTCTATCTTACCGATCGCCGGGTAGCCATGTGGCTCAACTTTAAATCACTGCCCGTCGGTGATGAAATCGGCTGGTGGGATGCCTTTGCCGCAGTGGTCGAAGGCTCTGCTAACTTTGAGGTGCTTACGGGTAAGAATCTCACCAACTTGAACAAAAACAAAAATGCCCCTCTCAGAGTTGAAATGCGCCTTGATGTTGAATACAAAGTACAGGGCGCCCAGAAGGTTATTAAAACAGCTCTGGTTGAACTCTACAACGGCAAGCTTCTGCTGGCAAAAAGCTTTACTATATACGGCGAAGATATACCCTTCGAGGTATGGCAAGAAGTCTCACAGTTCTATGCCAGCTACTTGAAGAATATTAAAGGTTTCTATAAATATCAGATGGTTCTGCCAAAAAAGAGTCAATAAGATTGGGTTGGTTTAAAATGAAATTTGTGTGGGTTTTTCTGCTGGCTTTAACCAGCATTACAGCAACAGAAAAGACAGGTATCGACTATGATACCAGCCGCGGCGCCAAACCCCTTAGACCACTTTTTGATTACAAAAGCAAACTGGGCTTTGCGGCCAATGCCGACGGGGTCAAATCGTTTTTCAGCGATCTTGAGGTTGAAGAACAGAAAAATCAAGAAAAAGTAATGATCTTACGCCTGACTAAGGCTGGCCAGGTTCAGCATGAGTTTGTTGACTTCGACCTCTCAGGCAAATTCGAAAGCTGGAAGCAATACGAACTGGGCTTCGTCATCGCCGAAGCCCGACTCGATGAAGGCAAAGACCTGGCTCTTGAAAAAACTCTTTACGATAAAAACGGCAACATTCTTGAAGTGCTACGCGACTCTGGCAAAAACGGCTACCTTTCAGAGCGCAGCGTTTACCAGAGTGGTAAAATTGTAAAAACCGAAAAAGACAAAGATGGCGATGGCCTGTTTGAAGAAGAAATCATCTACAACCCTGAACAGATTGCAATTGTTTTTTCAGAACCAATTGCCCTGCCCGTACTTAAAACTGCCCAGCGCATTTATGTAGGTGGCCTCTACAGCCACGGCGAAATGATTTCACTCAACACACAACTTACTGAAAAAATCTTTGCCTACCTTGGCCAGAACACCGCCAACAAGATGGAAGATGTAACCCAGTATCAGAAAATTATCTTCGCCGAAGAGAGCAAAAACTCAAAACAACTTGTTCGCAAATACCCCAACCGCTTTGCCATCTTCAAGGCCATCGCCGAAAAGGGCGGCCAGAAGGGTTCTGAGCTACCCAAAATCTATGTAATCTCAGGTGATGTCTACGAATCAACCACCCGGGTCTCAATCTACTACCGCCTGCTGGGCCCCACTCCGGTACACAACGTCACCTCGGGCTCGGTGCATTTAGCAGCACAAGATTATACGTCAGACAAGGCCGCCCAACAGATTGCCGCCGATATACTAGAGAAGTTTGCGCAGTAAGGCCTGAAAATTGGGGATAGACAGCCCAGACCCCAGCACTACTCGTTCTCTATGGCTTCAAGTTTCAACTTTCAAACCGTACCGCAAATTCAGGTAGAGCCCGGGGCTGCGGCCCGGCTGGGCGACCTAATGCGCCCTCACAATTTCAAGCGCGTCTTCATGGTTACCGACGGTGGTTTAATGAAGCTGGGCATTCTTGAATCTGCCCTCGCCTCTCTCAACAGCGCCGGTATATCGGTTCAGATTTTTCAAGATGTGGTTGCCGACCCGCCTGAGGCCGTGGTTTCGGCGGCTCTGGCCAAGGCCCGTGATTTTGAAACTGACCTCGTAATTGGCTTTGGAGGTGGCAGCTCAATGGATGTCGCCAAGCTGATTGCAGTTCTGTTCGCAGGCAAACAAGATCTGGCAGATATTTATGGCATAGGCAACGTTAAGGGCTCGCGCCTGCCTTTGTGGCAGATACCTACCACGGCGGGTACCGGTTCTGAAGTTACCCCCATTTCGATCATCACCACCGGTGAAACCACAAAGATGGGGGTTGTGTCACCACAGCTTTACGCCGACTTTGCCCTGCTCGATGCTGAGCTCACCGTCGGGTTGCCGCCCCATGTCACAGCGGCCACCGGCATTGATGCCATGGTGCACGCCATAGAAGCCTTCACCTCAAAAATCAAAAAAAATGCCTATTCTGATGCTCTGGCAAAAGCGGCTCTGCGCCACCTGGCACAAAACATCACCAGGGCTGTTGAGAATGGTGGTGATATTGAAGCCCGCTCGGGCATGCTCTTTGGGGCGATGCTTGCGGGCCAGGCTTTTGCCAATGCTCCGGTTGCGGCGGTGCACGCCCTGGCCTACCCTCTGGGGGGTCATTATCACATTTCGCATGGGCTGTCGAACTCACTGATCTTGCCCCATGTAATCAGGTTTAACGCACCTGAGGCCAGCGCACTTTATGCCGAACTGGCCGCTGAAGTGTTCTCAAATATGAATACCGCTGCCAGCGACTTAGATCAGAGCCTCGATTTTGCCGAGCGGCTGTATGAGCTGGCTGGTAACCTGGGCCTGCCCACGACCTTAAAAGCCTGCGAAGTAAAAGAAAATGATCTGGCCATGCTGGCCGAAGACTCAATGAAACAAACCAGACTGTTGGTGAATAACCCCAGAGAGGTGAAACTTGATGATGCGCTGCAGATCTATGAGGCGGCTTATGGTTGAGATACTAATTTAATGAAAAGCGCTGTATTACCATACTACTTAAAACATGAAGTCACACCAATTGTTTGATCATGCAAAGTGAAACTCTGTAATTGACAGCCCGATTTGCACGAATAATCAATTGTATAGGTGCAACCACTCAATTCAAAAGCAAAGTCATCATATTTTTTATTGCGCGTTATTTCAATATCACTTGTTCTCTTAATAGCCAATACGAACGGTTTGAAATTCTTTAGCTGCGTTCTTAATTTCGGTTCTAAAGCTGACTTTGAAAATATATAGCCGTAGTAATTACCCTCTTTCGCAGCAAACTTTTTAGCCGCTTTCGAACGCTTTCTAAAATAACCTGATTCTTGAAAAGAAAACCGAAGATGTTCTTTTGACATAGCTACTAATAGATC
>CAZHLC010000259.1:0-6172 GCA_964532545.1 uncultured Leptospiraceae bacterium
GTGGGGCGCAGTAGCAGCCTTGCTGTAGAAGACGTGCCGGCGGCATTAAAGGCCCCGGTAACTGTCTGGGTGGTAGTGTCAGTGAACTGAATTGTGCGGTTACCGTTGTTGGTGAAGGTCAGGTTATTAAAAGAAGTTGAACCTGCTATTACCTGGGTAGAAGCACCGGCGCCGTTGAGGGTGACCGTGCCTGTGCCGGCTGTAAATGTTGCGGTGTTATTGAAGTTGCCGGTTACAGTCAGGGCCGAGCTGCTTGCGGTAAAGGTTGAATTATTTACAAAGTTGCCAGTCACACCAATGGTTGCACTGCCACCATTGATGGTAGCCCCATTGGTAAGGTTACCTCTTACCGTAACCGTTGAGCCATTGGTATTGAGGGTTCCGCCATTAAGAGTAACATTCAGGCCATCGATGGCGTAATTGCTGCCCGAGGTATCGAGAGTACCTGTTTGAATGATAAGGTTACCATCAAGATTGAGTACGCCAGTGAGAGTTTTGCTGGCGCCGGCCCCGCCTACAATCTCGAGGTTTGCGGTAAAGGTATTGCTGGCCCCTGCTGAAGTCAGGGCTGATGAAACCGGGTCACTGATCAAACGCACCGAGCCTGCCCCGCTGATGGTACCACCTGCAGCCTTTGAAAAAGCCTGGGTTACATTGAGCTGGCTTGCAACACTGATTGTGCCTGTGCGGTGGTCGAGGGTGTTCACCTGCACGTTCTGGGTAGCGGTAATGGTTCCGCTGTAACCATTGCCGCCGTTGTTGGTGAGTAGCTGGTCAATGGTAATGGCTACATCAACATTGCAGTTGGCATTCTGGTTGGCCCCGGCACTGTCAAAGTGGGCAATGTCGGCTGCAGCAGAGGGTGTACCAACCCCACCCACGCCATCGATTGATGAAGCCCAGCAGCTCGCACTGCTCCAGTTATTGGTTGTGCAGCCGGCACTGTTACCCACCCAATAATAGGTTGCCGCTGAGAGCGGCAGGGTGAGACATAATACCGAAACAGCTAGAATACTTTTAAAAAGACGCAGCAATACCACCTATACCCCTGTGACGACACTTTCAGTGAAAGTCAAACTAATATTATCTCTTTTATAATGATCGGGCCATATTTGCACATACGCGAATAAATACTCTTAATCGCTACCTGTATTTTGGTCTTTAGTGCGCCTATTTTTAAATTCGCACGCGAATTGAAGGCGAACTTTGCAAGACTACAAAGGTTTTTCTGTACAGTTTAACTGTCAAAACTTTGTAGTCTTGCTCTAGTGAAAATTAAGCTTACCTGTGACCAATGCTCTAGCACCGATATTCGCGAGGTCGCCAGACATCGGTTCAAATGTAACCATTGCGGAACCGAATTCTTCTTAAAAAGCCCGGTAGAGTACGAAAGAGAGCCTATAGCTAAACCACAAGAACCCCGGCTGCCCCATAAAGCGCGGCCGGCCATGAGCCTCAGGTTTTTTGTGACTGCGGTGATGGTTTTTGCCGGCGGTTTGATTTTTTATCTGATGTTTACCCTAGATGAGCCACCCGCTGATCAAAAGCCCATCGATGTGAAGCCAGCGATCGCTGAAGCGTCGGTGCCGATTCAGGCAGAGTTTGTACAATATACCGCTACATATAAAGAGAGATATAAACGTTATGAGGTGCTGGGCTATGTGCGCAATCAGGGTACACTGGCAATTAGTCGGGCGAAGCTACATATGCTGGTTCTACAAGACAATGGCCAGCTGTTGACCCGAAAATCTGCCTATACTTTTGATAAAATTATCGCCCCTGGTAAGAAGTCGCTGGTGCGCATGTCGGTTTTTAAACTATCAAAACCATATCGGTTCAGGTTTGAAGTTGAGGGTAGAACCACGACCAAGTTGGCCTTCAAGCCAGCTATGTGGCTCAAAGATGTAAAGACAAGGCCCATTCGCATCGGTTTTGAGGTTACTGGCCGGGCTGAGAACCCCAACCAGTACCCCCTCGAGAGGGTCTCGGTGTTTGTGGCGTTTCTAAACAAAGAAAACCAAGTCTATTATATTGGTCGGCGACATATTGGTGGGCTACCCATCTTAGAACATGAAGATTTTAAAGTATGGCTGCCAACTAAGAAGAAGCCCTTTTCTTATGATGTAATTTACCAGGCGCGCCGGGGCAAGCTGCCACAGATTTAGGCAAAACTGCTTTACAGCGCAGTACCAAAAGAAAGTTAACCAGTATGGCCGTGCGTCAAAAGATTGCCCTGGTTCTTGAAGACGGCACAGCATATTACGGTCGGCTGGTGGGCCATCTTTCTGAAGAAGGCAGCATTGGCGAGGTGGTATTTAACACCAGTCTCTCTGGTTACCAAGAGATCATCAGCGACCCCAGTTACAAAGGCCAGTTTGTCTGTTTCACCTACCCCTCAATCGGTAATTACGGCACCAACCCTGAAGATGATGAATTTGCAAGGGTTGAACTTGAAGGCATTATCATGCGCGATTACTGCGAGGTGCCCTCAAACTTCAGAAGCACCAAAACACTTGAAGAATATCTTAACCATCACAACAAACCGGGCATCACCGGTATAGACACCCGTGCCCTGGTGCGCCACATTCGCGAACAGGGCTCAATGCAGGGCGGTTTGTTTATTCACAAAGATGACGCTGACTGGCTAGAACAATGTGTCAGCAAGGTCAAGGCCGCCCCATCTATAGAAGGTGCCAACCTCACCACCGGGTTCAAGGGTGAAGAAGCCAATGCCTATGTGCAACAGCAAATTACAAAGCGTGGCCTTGACGCCGGGCAGATGATACCAGTAGCCGTGCTTGATTTTGGCATTAAATACAGCATTCTTGATAATTTCTTAGACAACGGTATATACCCCACTGTCTTTGCCGGCGACAGCGACATGCAGAGCTGGGCCAACTTCGATAAAGATCAGTTTAAGGGTTTCTTCTTCTCGAATGGCCCTGGTGACCCGGCTGTCGTTGAGCAGGGCATTAACAATATCAAAGCTATTTTAGATTATAAAAAACCGGTCTTCGGCATCTGTCTTGGTCATCAAATGCTGTCAAAGGCCCTAGGTGCTGAAACATTCAAAATGAAATTTGGCCATCATGGTGGTAACCAGCCTGTGAAAGATGAGCGCTCATCGCAGGTGATCATAACCTCTCAGAATCATGGCTTTGCTGTCGATCCCGATTCAATTAAATCTGCCCTTACAAAATTTAAAGATTATCAGCTTGATAAAAACCCCAATGACCAGACCATTGAAGGGTATATCATTCATGACGACCCACCTGTTCTCAGCGTTCAGTACCACCCTGAAGCTGGCCCCGGGCCCCACGATGCCCGCCAGGCCTTTGAGAGCTTCAAGGCCATGCTCTCTTAAATAATCCACTTTAGTGCTTTGCATCATGAGTGAGAAGTATATGATGCCCTACGTTCTTGAATATGTACATTGTTTTCTTTCCTGCAAGTTAATCGAATTTTTTAAATCTCCTTTCTCTTTGTAATTAAGTTTACCATTTACCTGATCTCGAGCAATTAATAAAATAAAAGGAGATATATATGAACATATATGTCGGAAATATTTCTTATAACACTACTGAGAGCCAACTTAGTGAGCTATTCTCATCTAAAGGCACAGTAGACCGCGTAAACATCATCACTGACAAATACAGTGGCCAGTCAAAAGGTTTTGGCTTTGTTGAAATGAGCAATGATGATGAGGGCCAGAAGGCTATTGATGAATTGAATGGCCACAGCCTTGATAACCGTGAATTAAACGTAAGCAAGGCCCGCGAGCGCCAACCACGCGAGCGCCGAGAGCGTTACTAATCACTGAAGTTTTCAGTAAATGAGAATGCGCCTGCGGGCGCATTTTTTATTTATAAGAACCTGGCTAGATACCAGCTACCATTTCGTTTATGATAAATGGGATTGATCAACACTGCTCTTGATGGGCGCCCCTCGAACAACAGTTCGATTTCGCATTCTTCGTCGTTATAGAAATGTAATTTCAGTTTGATTTCGCCTGCATCTGAAAACATGGCGCGAAAGCTTTTGATGTCGGTATCTTGCCAATAGGCGCGATATACTGCGCTTTCTGGGTCAGAGAATTTCAGTTCAAGGTCGGCATAGGTGTTGGGTGCTTTGAAATCATCGAGAGCCCCTTTTTCTGGGTCAATCTGCTTTAGAATGATTTCGGGTTTTTTTTCTATAATGCCCTGAACATATTCACGCATCTTCGTCTCAAGCACAATCGAATCAGCCGCAAGGTCGTCTTTGATGTCGGGCTGGCTCAGCCTGACTGCCGGCATCTGGTAGCCGCAGGCCCCCAGACTAATTGCGGCCAAGAATACGTATATTGCCGTGTATTTCTTTTTCATTTTGCCACAGGTTGTTTTTGGCAGCGGTGTTTACCCTGAACAGAGATGCAAATTTGCCGCTGATAGCCGGGGCCCCCCAGCCAGCCGAATGGCTGATCAACAACTTTTCTGCCAGGTTATTCATGTCTTTGGTTCGCCGCTCAGGAAAGTATATGAATTTTACTTTTTTATGACTCAGCCGCAGAAAGGTCGCCAGGTTGGTGAGCCATTGGTTACTGTTGGTGCTGCTGAAGCCAGTGTTGCCATTGTTGCGGTTCTGCAGAAAACCATGGGGAAAGCACGAGCTCAGCAGATTATTTACCAGCATGCCGCTGTTCAGCCAGCGAACATCGTTAGCCGTATTGTCAAAAGATGAACTTGTGATTGCGGTTGATTGCTGGCTGATATTGCCAAAAATATTCAGCAGATACTTCTGAACCGGTTTAACCGCAAAAATGCCACCCCGGGGGTAGCGGGGTTTAAAAAGTTTTAAAAAATCTGTTCTGATAATTCTATTCACCACTTTTTCAAACTCGCCCCATTCTTGACTGACAGCTGCCAGGCTGGCCAGAATATTTGAAATGCCCTCGACCACAAAAAAGTTCTCTTGAAAGAGCGAGGGCAGCGAACTGTCTTTCTCGCCAATCTTCTCATGCAGATAGTGAAGCAGTGCAATCAGACCTGCAGGGTTGTTAAAAGAGTCGGCCACAAAGAAGGCCTGGCTTTCTTTGAGGGCCCGGCCAAAATGTTTTTCAAGCCAGCTATAGTAGGTGTCGTAAGAGTCTAACTGGTGAGGCAGGGCAATTTCACCTTCATCGCTGGCAGCTACAGGGTATACTGGCACACCCTCGCTGTTGTTGGCTGCCTTGATGTTAATATCAAAGTGCAGGCATTTATTATTCTGAGCTGCTTCGTCTGCATGAAACTCGAAGACGGCATCAGAATCATGTAGAATAACATGCTCTGTTTCAGAGCCCAGGTGGGCCACAATGCATTTGTATTTTTCTTTCAGATGCCAAAACAGGGTGGCCCACTCATCGCGTTCGAGCCTCCAGATTGAGAGGTATTGCAGGTTTAACAGGTCGATTTTACCATTGAGGCCTTCGATGCGGGCATCGATGAGTTTTTTGAAGCTTTCAACGGTTTCGTTCTCTTTGCTCTGTACCAGCGCCGGTGCTGCCTCTTGGTTCAGCAGGCTGTAGATGCTGCTGCCCTCGGGCTGGGCCTCAAGCACAAGTACCTTGCCACCCCGGGCCTGATGGCTGGCCAGGCCAAGCGCAAGATGAGCTGACTGCCAGCGTGGTTGCTTTGAGACAACCGATAACACCCGGGGAAAGCTCTTCCATTTTGTGAGAACGGTTTCACCCAGCTGCTCTTGCATGCGCAGGTAGCTGAGCATGGCGCGGGGGTGTTTCAAGAAGAAGTCAATAAGCTCATCGCTGTTGATATAGGCTACCTCATGGGCAGAGCGGTCAATGGCCCGGGTGGCAACTCTTTTCACGAAGGGAATGATTCCCATAAAGTTTTTACCTGGCTGGTAAACAGCACCGGTCTGGTCAACGACCTCACCAAAGTTGAGCAGAAACGAAGTATTACCCAGAGGAATGTCATCGACTGTGCCCGTTTGCCAGGGCAGAGAATAAAACGTATCTCTTTCTTCAATGCTGAGACCCAGCAGGGGCAGGGGCAACTCGAAGGGCCGGTTCATAGGGCCCGTAGGTATTGAATCATTTCTTTTTTACCCTTCAGCTCAATGGGGCGTGACTGGCAAAAAAGTTCGGCTTGAGTGGTAAAATCGCTGGTGGTAATGATGATGCCGCGGGTGGCAT
>CAZHLC010000260.1:0-6158 GCA_964532545.1 uncultured Leptospiraceae bacterium
GTCTCGAATTGACCTGCCTTTTTGGCTTTTTCGATCTTTTCTCTGGGTATATCGATGAGGGTTTTCATATATGTATATTACTCAAAATATATATATTAAGCAACAAAAGATATCGATCAGAACTGGTTTGGTGATGTCTTTTGGCGAAGGGCTAGGTGGCGGTGCTGATTAAGGTATCCATATTACCTTCTTCTGCACCTACCCCGAATTGAGTAGCCAGGGCATGCTCGCCACCTGAAGTAATCAGGCCAGCATACTTGCGCATAGCCCGCTGAATATGGGTGGGCTTTATGGTAATACCAGAAGCGTCATCGACAGTGGTGGGGGTGTTGGCCAGCACCTTGCGGGCCCGCTGGTCTGAGTCTGTAGCACCAATCGTGCCGGTGCGCAGATTGGCGCCACCATCGTGAATGAACATGAAGCTGTTAATGGGCCAGTGGTCTTTGCCATTGCCGCCATTGTAGCGCGGGGTGCGACCAAAGTCTGAAGAAACCGCGAAGAAGGCCTGGCTCTGGGTAAAACCGGCCGTCGCGGTAATGATATCATCGATGTGCATCAGAGCATCGACAATGGCGGCCAACCGCGGAAAATGCTGGGCGTCGTGATTTGAATGGGTGTCAAAGCCGCCTACGTTAAGGTTGACCGACGAGCAGATGTTGGCCTGATAAGCTGCCCAGGCGACCCTGAATTGGTTCACTATTCTGACCACCCGGTTAGACTCTGGTGATGAGTAGGTATTGGTAACATTGGCCCCGGTAAAAGGGGTCATTGAATTAAAAAAAGTAACAAAGTTGTTCAGGTCGGCCTCACCAATGCGGGCCGAAGTCAGTGACATCATGGCGTTTTTAATCACCGGTAATCTCTGATCAGTTTCTTTAGCGGTGTGCCGGGCATCGCGTACGCTCTTAATGCGGTTAAAGGTATTGGCAGTAAAAATATTCTGTGAGTTCAGCAGATTGGGTTGCGAGATCTCTTCAATCTGGTTGGTATTGGTTACCCGTGTAGAGGCAATCAGGCCAGCGGTGTTCTGGTAACCGCCATTGGTAATAAAGCTCAGCGGTAGGTTGGGGGCACAGGCCGCTGACAATAGCGCATTAAAGGTGGGGTGGCCTTCTTGTATCTTGCCGCTCCATGCGTAGCGGGGGCCCACGCCGTGGTTGTTGGTCTCCATGTCTACGCCGTTGATGACCAGCAGGCGGCTGGCAAAGCGGTTGAGAAACAGACGGTTGAGCGAGGTGCCCGAACCATCATAGGTGTTTGAGCCGGCGTTCACCAGGTTTGGTGCAAAGTTAAAACCGGCGACTGCTGAGATGATATCACCATTGGTGAAGCGGTTGATGCCATTGCCGTTACCCTTGGGGTCGGTCAGGCTTGAAGGGTCCCACCCTCCGCCGGCGTGCAGCATCACAAAGAGTTTGCCACCGGTACCCACATAGTCGGTCACAGCCGAGGGTGCCATGGTCATGGGCACAGTGGCAGTAATGCCCGCCCAGCCCAGCAGCTTCATGAAGTCGCGGCGTGATATGTTCTTATCTAATTTCATTATTCAAATACAAACCTGAAATCCTGCATTAGGTAGGCGACGACGGCCATCCATGCATGTATAGTATGGTTGGGGTCACTGACTATGGGTATAGCAGCCCCGGGTTGACGGCAGGTTGGGTGCAGAGTGGTAAGATTGCCGGTTTTATACTCTTGATAGGTGTCTAAAAACAGCTGATAGGTGCGCTCAATTTCAGCATCAAATTCAGGAACGTCTTCGGCCAGAATTCGTTTATGCAGATATTTTATGTTCTGCTTGATTGCTTCGATGGCATCGGGTTTGGGCGACCCATTAGGAAATTCTGGTTCGAAACCAATCTCAACGTAGGGAAAAAGCCGCCGGTCATTTTTGTTCAGTATGGCAAAGTCGGCAGGCACAGCCTTGCAGGCCATCTGGGTTGAGAGCAGCATCTGTATGTTGGTGATCACCGCATTTGGTACTGATGTACGCTGGGTGATCTCATCAGAGTCAATGCCGCCATAAAGCAGTTTGTAGCGGTTCAGCAGGTAAGGTATGCCTGAACTATCAACAGTGTTCTGCCATGGTTGGCCGAGAATTGTAGTAACCTTGCGGCTCAACTGCTCGGGGGTTAGCAGGCGCCCGATACCCACAGCGGCCAGTTTATCATTCTCTTCTTGCGAGGGGCTCTGGTTAAGATTTTTGGCCCTGAAATAGGTGCTGAGAATAATCTCTTTAATTAATGCCTTCAGGTCATAGCCAGAGCTTACAAAGCTGGCCTTAAAGGTTTCTAACAGGTTGTTCTGAAACTGAAAGGCGTCATAAAGAGCCTGGTTTGATGAATCTTCAGGAAGTTTCAGGGCTTTCTGGCCGGTGAGTGCTTCGAACATAATGTTCACTACTGAGCGGTGAAAGCGGGTATCTTGTGCTGTCTGCTGGCCAAGCCATTGCAGACTGCTGTTGAATCTGCTGGCGGGCATTTTGTTCTGTATGCTCATGCCCGGGGCGAGCATACCGTATTGAATGTAGACGTCGGGTGTTGTGTCATACCACTCACGGGGTTCGTAGCGGTTGCCGGTGGTCCAGTTTTTAAAGAGGCCTGCGACAGGGTCCATCACGTTATGGCATGAGGTACACTGAGAGTTGGTCAAGGTAGGTGCCTCGGTGTTGAGGTCATCTTCGGCATTGATCTGCTCAGCCAGGGTGAGTATGTCAGTATCTAAGAAATATAAAAAGAAGAAGCGTGAGCGGTGGCGGTTTACATTGGTAGTGCTGTTGGGGTAGCGCCCCATGAACATTCGTGAAGTCAGAATGCCCGCATGAGGTATGGCCACCCCACCCTGGGTCAGTGTCGCGGGTACAAAGCTATTATAGGGGCGCGTCGGCGCATTGTTGGCGATCTCTGTATCTTGAAAGGCCACATTGTTGGGGTTAACCCCGTAAGAGCGTGCCGAGTAGGCATTCACCATGGTATAGTTGGCCGTCAGAATTTCGCTGAAGGGTTTGTTGTTCTTAACGACATAATTGATAAGTTCAAGAGGTTCACGGGCCAGCGACCTTTCAGTAATGTCACGCAGGTTGACCCCCAGAGTCGTGAGGTTGCTCATGGGGTCATTGGGGTCAACCGTAGCCCCGGGCACGCTGCGATACCACAATGCGTTGGTATAGTCGGCACTGATCAGGTCTGAGGCCAGCTCGCTTTCAAAGTACTTATCTGTGAGCAGCAGGTCGTTGAACATTTCGGTAAGCCTCTCGTAAAAGGCATCTTCAGTCATGATGCTATCAAGCACTGTTTTGAGACCTTCTTTGCCTGAGGCAAAGACCGTGTTTTCTTCGCTGTCTGACGGCAGGCGACCCACCAGGGCCAGGGTAGCCTTGCGAAGAGTGTCAACCAGATCATTTACAATAACCCCATTGAGTGAGCCCAGGTTCGTTACCTTGTTGCACACCTGGGGGTTTTTGCTGCGGCTGACAAAATCGGCGAGAATATTATACTCGGCGCTGCCTACCTGTATCTTGGCGCCACCCACATGGTAGGGGTTAACTGAGGTATCATCTGTAAGGGTGGGCTTCAATAGCAGCACAGATTGACCATTGAGATCTACCAGGGCCACCTGTTTTAAAACCTGAAAGTTCAGACCCAGATCATTGCCCAGCGACCAGCTAACCCCGTGATTTGTTACGGCTACACCGGTTGCATCGTGACAACCGCGGCAACCGCGGTCAACCATGACCTGCTTCCAGACGCTGCGTTGAAAAAACTCTTCGTCAGTAAGACAGTTTTCATCGGCCACGCCCTTTGGCTTGTTTTCATTGCAGGCCACAAACAGCAGAAGCAGAGATAGTATAAAGAAGAGATGTTTCACCCAGACACCCATAAGAAAATGCACATTTTAGAGGCCAAGTGCCATTTTACCTGACATAAATCTGCGCTTGTAATATTAAGACGGATGTTTTTCAAATCTGGTTCCCCCATTCAGCCTTTTTTAAGGTCATTTTTGACAATTTTCGTGACTTTTGCCCGTTTAAAATCATAAAGAAGCAGTACATCGGGCTGGTGGTGATACTGCAGAATCAGCAGATCGCTCGAGCGAGTGTAGGGCACGGCCAGAACAGATTTGGGGCGGGTCTCACGAATCTTCCACAGGTTGACTTTGCGCCACTTACGTTTGCGTAAATCGAGTGATAGAAAGAAGCTGACTTCTTCGCGGCCGGTCTGGTTTGAAACCAGCTCAAGGGCCACATAGCGGTCTCGAATAAACATTTCGTCGAGACGGTTTTTATCAAGACCACCAAGGTCTTCAGGTATGAATCTGTTTATGCCTTTGTCGGTGAAATAGTAGAGCCCATTCTTGTTGGTAATCAGCAGGGCATTACTCAGTATCTCAACCTCTTCGATATCAAGTATGACCTGGGTGAACCAGTCTTCAATACCAAGAAGTTTGGTTACGGTTGTACCAAGTGATTTCTTTTTGCCGTAAAGCTTCCAGTTTTCGTTTGCACCTGCATATTGCAGGCGTGAGAGGCCCGAGCCCGACACAAACCAGAGGTTGTCACCCTTAAGCCCTTCGCGGCCTTCTTCAAAACGCATCAGGTATACCGAAGAATCACCCAGCTCAGAATTGTTCATGGTGAAATGGTTCCATTCGCCTGCCAAAGAGAGTCGGCTGACCCCCTCTTCTTCAGATGGGTCGTAGCGAAACCACAGGCTGCCCTTCTTATCTGCCTGCACCTGTACCACATAATCAGACTTCAAGTCAGAGTTGGCCCGGTTCAATTGTTCGCATTTGATTTTGTCGGCATATGATAAAGGGCATTTGGTAACCCCATAGCCGGCCGAGGCAGCATAGGTTATGTAGAAGCTGCGGTTCCATAAATGTATATCAAAGACCTCTGAGCTGCGCAGCTGGTCGCTCTGTACTGCAAGACTGATGATATCAGGTTCAGCTGTCTCTTCTGGTGCGGTTTGCTCTGTTTCATTTTCTACACCCTCTGGGTTCTCGTTCTTCTCAGATTGCGGCTCTGGCTCAGCCTCTAGTGGTTTATATCTGCGGGCCCCCAGTATTTCGGCGGTTAGAATATACAGGCCTGACTTCTCGGTAACCACGGCTAGCGAATCATCATTGAGAACGATGAGATTGTTGATCGCCAGGTTATTCTCATTCAGCTGGTAGAGCAGCGATTGTAAAGCAGACTTATCAGGGTTAATCTGCTGATTTTTATTTTTCTCAAAGAGGTTAATCTGGTTTTTCTCTTGCTCGCTGCTGGCGATAACCAGTTGGCCCCTCTTAAGCTGTACAGCAGAGCGCACAGAGTAATGACTTGAGCCGCAATAAGACAGTACGAGAAGAGCAATAAGTATAAAAAGGCGGCTCATTATCTCTTCCTTCGGCGGCGTTTTTTGCGCCGGGGCTTTTTGCGCTTTCTGCTGGTTACTTCATTAAATGCTTCTGAGAAGTTAAAGGTAACAGCGAACGCGGTGGCCAGCGAATTGGTCTGGCCCGAAACAAAGTTGGGCCCATCTCTCAGCAGGGCCACATTGCCCAGCCAATCGAGCGAAAAGTTACCCACATTCCAGCTGAAGCCAATGTTGATGTTACTGGCTGAAGTTAGAAATGAAGTCTGGGTAGTAACTGTGGCCTGATCAATGGTTTCACTGTTGATATTGCTGCGCGACTGGTTGGTTTTCTCAGAGTTGTCGCCCGAGTTAATGATATTGTGCCTTACCCCGAAGCGCACATCAAAGGTCGATGACAGGCTGCTTTCGACCCCCAGAACCAGGGGAACGGCTGTTTTAAACGAGCGCAGCGCGAAGGGGGTTGCCGTAAACTCATTGGTTACTTTATCGCGGCCGTCGTAGTTGTTTGAAAAGGTTTTGTATTGAAATTCACTGCCCCAGAAAACCAGAATAGACTTTGATAATCTGATCTCGTGGGCCGCACCAATGGCAATCTGTTGGCCCTTACGGCTGAAAGTATCTTCGCGGTCGCGGGTGGTGCCAATACTCGAGATTTCAAAGGCCCGGGTAGAGCGGTTCAGCAAAAAGTAACGCAGGTGGGTGCGTATCATGTTCTTTTTGGTGAAACGGGCCAGCATGCGCACAGTTAACCCAAGGTCGAAGGCGCCATCGCCTTCAACACCAGTTTCAAGCTGCTGG
>CAZHLC010000261.1:0-6150 GCA_964532545.1 uncultured Leptospiraceae bacterium
GGTTCGCTCTATGCTTTTGAATACAAAGAAGCCACTTCATTTTTCTTGAAGGGTAGCGGCCGGGTGAATTTCAATTTTAACAGAATCGAACTCAGCGACCTACAACCAGAAGATGGTGAAATTATTTTATCGGCCCACTGGTTTGATTTTTTTCAGGCAGATATTCAGGCAGAACTTTACCGTGTAGATCGCCCCGGCAACCCCATAGGTTTCATTGGCATCAGAACCGCGGTCCGCCAGCTGGTTCTAGAGAATAAAGGTCTATGGTGAGGCCAGCGCCTGTTTTATCAACGGCAGCAGTAATTCTGCAATCTGCCGGTGGCCTTCTCTGTCTGGGTGTACCCCGTCATTATTGGCTGTAGCAATTTTGCCTTTTAGTTTTTGATAAAGGGGAACATAGACTGCTTGATGAGTGAAAGCGCTCTTTTTTACAATATCACTGACTTTCAAATCTGAAGTTGGGTACTCAAGCACAAGCACAGGTATATTCTGCGCCTTTAATCTGATTAATACGCCATTTAAATGCTTTTCAAAAGCGGCGATGTCGCTAGCCCCTTTATATTTTTTGCCAAAAATCAATTCGGCCTGAAAGGCAAAGCCCATGGCCACCATTTCAGGAATCATGGGCGGCCAGAAATGAGGCCTGAAACCAAATACAGGCTCTGCCGCCTGCCCCTCAAGATGCTCAAGATGTGAGATGGTTTTATTCCAGTGAAAGCCTGGCAGTATTACAACAAGGTCGGGCGAGAAACTCAGCCAGTAATCAAGGCGCTCATGCATATGCACCACATCGTGGCCGATGGTGCCGCCATTGATTACTTCAAGAGCCATACTGGCCTGCAGTTCACGCTCGACCAACAGCGCATACCCTTCTTTCGCCCGATAAGGAAAGCCAAACGTAGTTGAATCGCCTAAGAACAGAATTCGTTTCTGCGACTTTTTCTGTTTATCAACGGGCCAGCCCCTGAAGCCCTGCTCGTTCACATTATAAAACCAGTTCTGCATCATGTGTCGCTGGCTGGTAAGCCCGGGGTAGATACCGCGAAAATAAAGCATATTCATAAAGGGAAAAAGCAACAATAGCATTAGCGGTAGCACGACCAGCCCGTGCAACTTCAATCTCTCAGGCAGCAGGCGCCTGAGACCCATAGAACAGCAATAGTAGGTGAACAGTAGCGAGGCCGTGGCTAAGAGAGTGAAAAACAAATTGGTTAACAACGCCAGCCCCAGAAGTGGCCATACTATTTTATGCTGAAACCTGGGCGGCTTGTCAAAGGCAACCCTGAAGCATAAAAAGTTTAGAAAAAGAAGACACAGTGCCGCCAACAAGATGGGCCAGCGACTGAAGCTGCCAGCCTCGATTAGCAGACACCAGCCAAGAAAGGGCAGCAGAACAATGCCACCGAGAATAAAGCCGGTCAAAGCTGCAACTTTTTCAACCCGCGACACGTTAAGAAATTGGTTCGGCTCATTGCGCTGTCAATTGCTTAATCTGCTGCACTGGTTGACAAACCAGAGCCTTTCTGCTTATGAATACCAGTGCTGTTCAATTCTTATCTGTTTATACTGTTATTCTTACCAGCAGTAACAGCAGGCTTTTTTGCCCTCGCCAGACTGAAAAACAAAGAGTTTGCCCTGGGGTATCTGGTACTGGTATCGTTATTCTTTTATGCATGGTACCATTACATTTATCTTATTCTAATCATTGCCTCGATTCTATTTAACTATGTGGCTGGCCGCTTTCTGGCCCGACCAGACAAATCTAAGACATTACTGATTATCGCCGTAACAGCAAACCTGGCCCTGCTTGGTTATTTTAAATACGCGAATTTCTTTGTAGAAACTGCTAACCTTGTTTTCAGTGGCTCAGTTTTTTTCAAAAAGGTTTTTCTGCCTCTGGCTATTTCATTTTTTACCCTGCAGCAGATTGCCTACCTTGTTGATACCTACCGCAATGAAACCGAAAAGATCTCTCTGCTGCGCTACTCGTTATTTGTGAGTTTTTTTCCTCAGTTGATTGCCGGCCCAATCGTAACCTTTCGCGAACTGGTTCCCCAGTTCAAGAAAGAGAATACCTTTGTGTTTAAGAGAGATAACCTCATTCTGGGCATCACAATCTTTACCATCGCGCTATTCAAAAAGGTAGGTATCGCAGATTTTCTGGGTCAATACGTTGATCAACTCTATGCCATTTCAGCTGCCGGCAAACCTCTCACTGCGCTGGCAGCCTGGTTGAGCGTACTGCTTTATTCCCTGCAAATTTACTTTGATTTTTCTGCCTATTCAGAGATGGCCATCGGGCTGGCCATCATGCTCAATATCAGACTGCCTGAGAACTTCAGGGCTTCGTTTCGGGCCAGCACCATGAAAAATTTCTGGCAACGCTGGCATATGACCCTGTCACGTTTTCTGCTGAAATATCTTTATATTCCCCTCGGGGGTAACCGCCGCGGTAAAAGCCGCACCCTGCTCAATGTGATGATTGTACTGATGATTTCTGGTTTGTGGCACGGGGCCGCCCTGACTTTTATTGTTTGGGGGCTACTGCACGCTCTTTTTCTCATATTAGAAAAGCTGGCTGGCAGCTATGGCCGTCACCCGGCTCGCCCCATTCTGTGGCTGAAGCAGGCCATGGTATTTCTAGCATTCGGCCTTACCCTGATTCTGTTTCGCGCCGATAATTTCAGCCATGCCTGGCTGCACTTCAGCTCGTTATTCACAGCAGGCGGTGAGAGCATAACTATGCCCCCCTGGGCCCTGTTTTTCTTTTTGGCTGCTCTGGCGGCCCTGCTGTTTCTACCGTCAATGCGCCAGTTGTTCGGGTCAGAGTATCCCGCCCTTGATATCTACAATGGTGAAAAGGCCCAGCCCAGCCTGCAGCTGCTGCAGTTCAAACCGGGCTTCACCTGGGGGCTGATTGTATATCTGCTTATGGCCATATCAATACTCTTTCTGGGCAACGTGCAGAAGTTTATTTACTACCAATTTTAAAATGAAGAAGCCGGGTATATTTCTCACAACATTTTTTCTACTGTTGCTGCCGACCCTTGCTGGTCTTGCGCTTCTGAACTATGCAGTAGATGCCTTCGACATTTTCGCTACAGAACGTACCAGGTTTTTTAACGCAGAGAAGCTGGCTGACAACAAGTTCTTTGCCAGCAACTTTCAGAAGTATAACCTGTTGAACCTGCGGGCTACCAGGGCGGTGCTGGGTAATTCAAAAACAGCCAACCTTGACCGGCGTCACAGTATCTTTAAGCAGCAGCCGGTGATCTCTCTGTCACTGGGCAACTCTCATCTAAAAACTATTTTAAAAACATTCTATAGGCTGAAGAACCGGCGCGAGGTTGCTACAATCTACCTTGGCCTCGATTATTTTATGTTCTACTTACCACCCAAAATCGCCTACAAAGAAAAAATCAGTCAGATCTCAATCTCAGAATACAGCTTTCGCCAGACTATGGTCGAGCAGTGGTTCGACCTGCTTTTTTCATTTAACAGCCTGCACAGCAGTCTACAGACAATTGGCCACAACCAATCGCTGAAAACCAGAGATAACCAGCGCGTATTCAAAAAAATTGAGGGATATTACGTGACTGCACTCAAACCGGGCCGTGATGAGCTGGCCTCGCTGGCACAAGAAAACTTTGCAGCTTATCAAACCTTTCTCAGAAATGCTTACCGCCGGGGTATCAATGTGAAGATGATGTGCTTTCCGCACCATGCCCGTATTCTTGAGTTGTTTTTTTTGACAGAAAATGAGCAGAGTCTGGCAGACTGGTTTGTCAAAATCGCAGAGATAAACCGGGCCGAAGCAGAAGCGGCCGGCAGGGCCCCCTACCCGGTTTACAACTTCTGCGACTATAACGATATCACCATGCAGAATACAGATCAAAACACTTTATGGATAGATGGGGCCCACTATGACCCCGAGCTTACCGATACAATGCTGAGCATCATTGAAACAAACCAACCGAAGCAGGGCTTCGGGCGCCTGTTAAATGAAAATACCAGAGAGAACTGGGCCGCCATGTTGAAACGCCACCGCCTATACCAGCAGCAGAACCCACAGGTCATTGAAGAATTACGAAGCACCATCGCCAGACTCTACTGATGCCCGATAAACCACGTATTTCTTTTTTCTGCCCCGCCTACCACGATGCCGGCAATATTGAGCAGGTTATTGCCAAGGCCTCAGCGCTGTTACCCAGAATCTCAAGCACCTATGAGATTCTAATCATTGATGATGGCAGCCCAGATCGACTGCTGGCCGTAGTGGCCGAGCTGCAAAAGAAGTACGCCCACCTGACCATGGTGAGTCACCCGCAAAACCGTGGTTACGGTGCGGCCATGGCCACAGGCCTCGACCACATTCGCCCCTATGACATTGTCTGCTTCACCGATGGTGATAACCAGTATGACTTCAATGATATCGAGCGCATGCTGCCACTTTTAAAAGAATATGATCTGGTAATTTCATACCGCATCACCCGGGCCTATGGCTTCATTCGCAAAATTATCTCAAAGGTTTACTATCTGCTGGTAACCAGGGTATTCAGACTGCCCTACCGAGACGTAAGCTCATCAACCAAGATTATGAAAGGTTCTATTCTAAAAGATATTGACATTACCTCAACCAGCCCCTTTGCCAATGCCGAGTTGATCATCAAGGCCAACAGCATGGGATACAAAATCAATGAGGTAGCCATTGAAAGTTATCCGCGGCAGAGCGGGCGCTCTTCATCTGTGAAGCTGACCAATATCTGGGCGACCTGGCGAGACCTTTGGCGTATGCGCCGCTGGATGAAAAAACAGCGGGGCAGCTGAGCGGCTCGGCGGCTGGGCAGTTAGACAGCTGGGCAGCCAGGCTGCTTGGCAGCTAGGCGGCTGGCCAGTATTACGCCTTATTAAGGCGCCATAAATCCCACCAAACAAAGGTAGCTTGAACAAGAAACCAATTTTCAGGAGGGGCTCACGCCCCTCGCTTCGGCCGGCGCCCCTGCGGGTCGTTCGAGGCTGCCTTGCAGCACCGGTTCTCGCTGGCGCTCGACCCTGCCTCTCACTCGCCGTCCTGCGCTACCCCACCCCTCCTGTTTGCGCCCAGCTACGCGATGAATGAACCCTCCCCACTAGTGGGGCGGGTGAAAACATAGATTCTTGTGTAAACAAATACCCGGGAGTCACATTCAATGAGTGTAGCAAAGCCAAAGTAAACCTTGCACAGAAAATGAACGAGTAATAAACAACGAGGTGGCTTAGGGCGCCTTATAATCGCACAATAACAAACCAGCAATTTTGCGCAAAGCCATTCTCACATAATTCAGACCCATGAAAAAAAATGCAAAAAAACTGGGAAAATTTTCTGCAAAAGGGGTATTACAGAGTTAAATTGTAAGTGTTGAGGTTCACATGAACGAATTGTTTTCAAGCATAGCTTTGGTATTTTTCAGTCTAACTTTGATTGGTTATATGATACACGTCTCATCAGCGAACGTGCGCGAGCAGGCCATGCTTATGAAGCAACAGACAGACCGCCTGATTTCAGAGGGCAACAAACGACTTGAGATGAGCATTTCTGAGGCCAGCCGTCGTCATGAAGCTGAAATGGCCGAGAGTCGCAGAATGCGGGCAGAAGCAGAAAAACAGCATCGAGCAAGCATGGCTGAAAGCCGCAAAATGCTCAACGAGATTGGCTTAACAAACCGACAGATTTTAGAAAGAGTTGATCGGCCCGAAGAAGATGAAAATTGAGAGACTAGAAATAACAAGCGCCTCGCAAAACGAGGCGCTCTTAAGCGATGAGACCCTGTTCGCTAACCAAGCCTTCAATAGCCAATTGCGCGCCACGGGCTAAAGCAAAGCCAAACGCTGTTTACCAAGCTGCTAGCTAGTTCCCCTCTTTAACAATATACTCAGAGATTTAAAATACTGCCAAAAAAGAAGACATTTTAATTTGCAAAATTTTAATTAACTTACTTATGTAAAATTGGTGCATAACCATATCTTGAAGTAGCTTGAGTAGATCGTGAACCTAGAAGACAATGTTTCTTATCTAGACAAAGCAATCTATGCTTTGCGTTTTGCATCTTCTCTCGGCGTGGTTGCAAGGCCAGCCTTAATCAACTGGGCCGATGCTTTAATTGCAAAGTC
>CAZHLC010000262.1:0-6149 GCA_964532545.1 uncultured Leptospiraceae bacterium
CTGAACTTCTCGCCAATGAGAACTGGTACTTTAACTTGCTTTATCTTTTTGTACCACAGATATATTTGCAATGACGCTAATTATGGGCACCTTCAGTGATTTACCTTACCTGCGAGGGCTCAGGGTTTTCTTCGGGTTAATGCCAAAAAAGACAGCATTTTGCCTTAACCTGAAAAAAAAGGCAGTTTTAGTGGGAAAAAAATCACCCCTGGGGGTATTACCACTATAAGATGATTTGTAAAAAACAACCACGGTTTCTTGAAAAGACAAATATAAAAATTGCTAACCTCTGGGAGGTTCACTTGCGCCAAGATCTTTGGAACCGCGTAAAAGTCGAAGCAGCATATCGCAAAGTCAGCTTCTCACATATCACAAGATATTGCGTATTTCGCCTTGCTAGAAAAGAGACTCTTCGAATGAGGCCTGCTATGGAAATCCATAGCAAAGCAGTCAAAATGCGACATTCATCAGCTGATTCGCATCATCGGCATATGCTTTGCTTATATGGCGATGATGAAAGACTGCTACGTTTTACCGCTCTAAAGCTGAATATGTCGGTCTCGCACCTTATACGCTTTGCCCTTGAATGGTTTCTGCCCATTCTAGAAGAAGCACGTATTGAACAAGAGTGGTTCAGCTCTGGGCAGAAAGCCCGACAAAAATTCTCCCTCTTATCACAAGGCATTGATACTGTAACCTTACAGAAGCGCTGGCGCGAAATAAAGGTGAAACGAATCGAGCGCCCCTATGCACGTAGAATCTATCTAGACAATTTTTTCTGGTATGGCATCAAGCTTACACCGAGGTTAATTCTTGATCGAGTCTGCGAGCAACATATGATTACATTTGACAGAATTTTCTACTCCCGGTTTGCCAGAGAAGAATGGTTTAGCCTATGGCCGGGAATGGAACATTCGAATAAAATACTCTTCGGGCTTGCTTGATCTAAGAGTATACCAGCTCGTGCATAATCTTATATGCATTGAATTCGGCTTCGATATCGGCCAGTATCGAAAACATACCCCATTGTAGACGGTTTATTATGACAAAGTCGCGGGGCATACTGGTATGCGAAAGGTTAACATTTTCATTGACCATCAAATCACTCAGACCCCGGGTAAATTCGCGGGTAAACTTAAACTTTCTGTTATAGATAAAGGGGCTCCATATATGCTTGTTCAGTTCAAACTGCTTTTCATAGTTAAAGCGCTCTTTGTTTTTTACAAAGCCAAGAGCGGTGAAATGCTCACTGAAATCATCAAGGCTGTTTTCATAACCAGACCTTACAAGAAGTTTCCAGTGTTCTATGAACTCAGGCGACCAGCGCTTTACGCAGCCAAAATCAAGAAAAACTATTTGTTTATTCTGTATGAGATAGTTACCAGGGTGAGGGTCACCATTAAACATAGCATACCTGAATATTGATGTCATAATTTTGCGGAATATGATTTCACCGATACGATTACGCTCTTGCTGACTTGCGGTCTTCACGTAAGTGTGAAAACGCTCGCCGACCATAAACTCAGAGGTAAGAACCCTTTTGGCAGAATGGCTCGCAACAATGTCAGGAATTACAATATCTGAATCAGCACTGAAGGCTAATGCAAAGTCATGCTGATTTTTAGCCTCAAGTGCATAATCACATTCTTCAACCAGTCGGTCACGTAGCTCATCAACTACTTCATCAACATTCATTCCGCGCAGAATGATTTTCGAGATCTGCCCCATCAAGGTTGCATTTTTAAAGTCTGCTTCAAAGGCCTGCTCGATACCGGGATATTGCACCTTAACAGCCACCTGCTGCCCATTAGACAGGGTAGCACGGTGTACCTGGCCAATTGAGGCCGCAGCAAAAGAGTTTTTCTCGAAGTTCTCAAAAAGCGTCTCAGGCGAACTACCGAGCTCTTCTCTGATAACCTGATCAACGAGCTCATATTTCATGGGAGGAGTACTATCCTGCAATGAAACCAATACTTCTCTTACTTCATCGGGAATTACACTGTCGACATAACTGGCCATCTGGCCCAGCTTCATGATCGCACCCTTCAGATTACCCAGTTGAGTCGCCAACTTCAAGGCCATGGCGATCTGGCTGTTGGCTTTAACTTCACCCTTTCTTTCTTCACTTGCAAAGAGAGTTTTAGCACCCTGCCCGATCAGTGAACCAATTATGCCAGCTGATGCTGAGGCAGCCTTTGCTGTGCGGTTAAACCAACCAGAAGCAATTTTATCGAGTTCAAACCCTTCAAGCATTACACCTTAAGTGTACACAGCAGGCTTGATTTGACCACAAAATTCTGGCTACAGCCAGGCTCGAATTCGCATCGAGAGACCAGGAGTGTAGCCAACAGTTTTGTTTGAGATCTTTTTCTCAGAGTCGATGAAATACACAGTGGGAAAACTGTTTACTCTGTAATTTCGCGCGATATTTGGCGTGCCCATCAGCACTGGTACATTCACTTCTTTATCAGATATAAACTTGGTAACTTCGTCTTTGCTCTGGTAGGCGAGAGCAATAGCAAACACTTGAACGTCGTTATCTAAACTGTCGAGGGCCGGGATATTCAAATCACAAACAGTGCACCACGGAGCAAAAAAGTAGAGAACTGTTGGCTTCTCAGCTAGCTTAGCTAGACTCATCTCTTTGCCATCGACAGTCTGCAGGGTGAATGCCGGGGCGTCAGACTGATTATTCAGCAGACTGCGCGTCTGCCAGAGATTGATACCGTAGCTTAAGGCAGCGACTGCCAGAATCTGGCCAGAATATTTAAGAAATTTTTGCACGATTCAGCCTGTAAGGCAGCTGTTCAAGAAGCTGTGAAAGACGACAATTGCTTTTTCATGTTTACCCACAGTCATTTCGAGGTTCGCATTAGATTCAAGCGACTCTTGTTGCCCGGTGTGGATAGTATAATCTTCTTCAAGAACTTTCTCTGAGTGAACATGAGCCTTATTGAAATACTGCGCCACCTTACCCTGCATATTCTGCGCTTCAGGAACCAGGCTCAGCAATACCATTTCACACTCATTTACCGAGATGGGCCACACGATATGCAGGGCGATATGATTACGTTCAAGAAACAGGTTTACATTAGGTACCATCAGATAAGTGATAAAGGCATGAGGCCTGAGTTGCCTTTGGTCAGCTTGCTTAAGTTTATCGATGCTTAAACGGGGTGTAACAAAGCGCACATGTGACTTCATTTTTTTAAAAGCTGAGGCCTGCTCATTGAACTGTGGGCCTACTGTATTTCGGTGAACAAATCTGAAGTGGTAATTTTCAAGGCCGCCCTCCATTGCCAACTTCCAGTTGACGGGCCAGCGGCGAATCGTGCGGCCAAACACCTTGTGGCCGCCGAGATCAATATGTTGCAGATCTACCTGCAGCTCTTCACCGAGAAACTCATCAAGCAGGTTTTCATTGAAAGCGCTGTTGAAAGAGATAAAGATCATTCCACATTTTTCAACAAGGTTAATCTCATCGAGCTTGACTTTTTCTTTTCTAAAAGCATCTTCATCAGGTAAAAATACGCGCTCACCCGCAAGGTTATACGACCAGGCATGATAGGGGCACACCATTCTTTTAACTCTGGCACCCTCAGCTGTGCAGAGTTTTGAAGCCCTGTGCTTACACGAATTAAAAAATGCATGGGCCTGGCCTTCTTCAGTTCTGGTTATGATAATGTTTCTACCAAGAACCGTTCTGGCAATATAAGAGCCCGCAGCAACTTCAGCCCCAAGGGCTACCATCAAGGGTGAATTGTAAAAAATCTGAGTACGTTCTTGCTCGAAGTGTTCAGGGTCGGTATACTTTGACCCGGCTACTTTTTCTAAATCGCTGAGTTCACTCTGGTCAAGAGAATTAAACCATGCAGGGTCATCTTCGACACGGTTTAGAATATTCTCAATTATGCTAAGCTCTTCGTCGCGCTTCACTGTGTTTTCAATAATATGCGGCCTGAATTACCTGCCAATAGCTTTTGGCCACAGGTGATTCACTCAGCAAACCTTTAGCCTGCAGCAACTTGTGCATTTTTTTCAACGAATGCGCGGGTACTGCCATCATGAGATGATGTTCAAGGTGATAATTAACCCGGTGAGGTGCCACGGTCATACGTCCCAGAAAACCAGTGAGAGTCGTACGGGTGTTTTTAAACAAATCTGTACCCCCCTTAAGCATACAATGCTCAGCCATGGCCCTGATACGAATAAAAAGCATATTAGTGGTTATGGCCGCCCCCCACCATACCAGATAAAGCCACCAATAGCCGATGAAAAAGAAAATTGAAAATAAAACACCGTGACTGACAAAGAAGCGCCAGATACCTTTCAAGAACATACCAAATTTCTGCATGATGTTTACACCAGGCAGTTTCAGTTTAATTACTTTGCCGCCAAGCTCATAGCTCCAGAAACCACTGAGCATCATTGAAAGCCCATAATAATTGCCAATGCCTGACTGCCCTGAGAGGTCTTTTATTATTCGTTTTACAAATGCTTTCTTACCAACAGGATAAAAACGCAGCAGGCTCATATCGGGGTCGGTCTTTTCGCCCCGACCACCGTTGCCAGTATACTTATGATGACGAATATGATACCCTCGGTAGCGGTCAAGATTGTTCATAAAGGGCGCCGAACCGAACCATTGGCCGACAAATTGGTTTAACCAGCGCGATTTAAAAAGGCTGTAGTGTGAACACTCATGCATCAAAACAATAAGGCCCAGTTGACGGCCACCTATAACAATGATAGAGAAAATAATGGTCAGGACATTAGTATAATAGACCATCAGAAAGCAGCAAGCTGCAATAATTACCAGGTCTGTGAAAAGAGCCAGAAAGCCAGAGAAGTTGCTTTTCTGCAGCAACTCTTCTTTCTCTGCCGCCGAGAATATAACGTTCGCATTCATAATCTCAGCAAAGTTAATAAATTAGCCTCTGCAAATCAAGATAATTGCTCTTATTTATGTAAAAAAATGATTGCAATTAGGTCGGCCGACCGACTTAATATTGCATGGTAAAGACCAATGAAAAAATAATCAAAGTCGCCACAGAACTGTTCAGTCGCCTTGATTATGATGCCGTCTCATTCACTGAAATTGCCCAGCGTGCCCGGGTGCAGAAGTCGGCCATATGGTATCACTTTTCTTCAAAAAAGCAGCTCTATTCGGCAGTGATCAAAGAGGTTTTTACCACTATGAATTTTGGCCAGAGCACCCTGAGTTCACACGACGGCTACCGCGAGGGCATGGTGAACTTCGTAAAAGCGTTTTCTTCAACATGGCTGCAGAACCCGCAGCTGGCTCTGCTGACTTCACGTGCTATTCTAAATCATCGTGACAAATCAAGGGCCATTGCCCGTAAATTCTGGCAGCCCTTTGTTGATGGGGTAGAGAAGTTTATTTCTGAAGGGCAGAAGGCCCGTGAGTTCAATAGATTACTCTCACCAAAGCTTTTTGCCATGCAGCTGGGTGGGGCCGTGGTCGGGGTAACCTATTCTCTTGAATTTCACCGCTATCTGGCAGGCAGTAAACGCAGCCGCGAACAGCTGCTGGCAGAATTTCAGGGCCAGCTACTACAGACAGTTGAACGCACACTGTTTCTTTAATCAGTTTATTACGGTTCGAATGACATCTTGCGCCAGAAGCATTTTCATAACCTTCAGCTGGCCAATATCTCTGGGGGTCTGATTCACCCGCGAATTCATCACAGAGTGACTGCAGTCTTGTTTTGCTTTGCGCAGCATCTTGAAAAGCTCGGTTTCGATGAACTCAATGGTTCCGTCTTCGAGATAATAACCTTGATCTTCGAATTTCTGCGCAATCTTTTCTATGGTTCGATTGATAATCGGGTCTGTCAAAGTTATGTCTCCTAAGGACATTTCTTAGGTTAAACTTATGGTGCACAGCAAAAGATGCAGCGGTTGCAAACAACTTTGAACCCCAATGCCTTATGGCAAACTGAAGAGAACAAGCCCTATGTAAGTTATTGAAATGACTTCCAGATTAATTCAATATTTTTCTCGAGACGAACCCGCAGGTGGTCATTGGTCAGGCCGATAAACTGCACCCGGTTTTCAAGAACCAGCGAGCAAAAACCATGCACCATTGAAATCAACGACAGGGCCCCCTGAAAACTGTCTTCAATTTT
>CAZHLC010000263.1:0-6146 GCA_964532545.1 uncultured Leptospiraceae bacterium
CTTAAGCCACGGAAAATCAATCGAAAAGTTACCAAACAGGGGGCGTGCGCCGCTCGACTTAATAATTCGATTTTCTACCGGGTCATGGACATTAAATTCAACTTCAACATGGCTCTGTCTGCTGAGCAGATACGTTTCTATGTGCTCTTCACCTACAATAGATTTCTCTGAAGTATTTAACACAGGAAAGTTTCGCCGATTGGTAATAAGAAAACTTTCATTACCCAGTATCTCGTCTATGCGCAGAAAGTCATGACCACGGTAGGTTTTGCTGTTTACCCTGAACTCGTAGCTGATTTCAATCTCAGGTGAGAAAATCTGATCGACCCTGGTAAAACCAATCTGGGTAATCATAGCCTCGATTCGCTGAACGTTACGCCCGATAAAAAACATGCTGCGAATTACATAGACCAGCAGCACCAGGCCCAGTACCGAAGCCAATAGATAGACGAAATTCGTCATAGAATATAATACCCATAGTTATTGATCAGGGTCAACAAAAAATCAGGTAGCATCGACGGCGATGGGCACGTGGTTCAGCTGCAGGGCAAAATCATAGATTTTATTACCCGCACTGAAGAAAAAGACTGCCACAAAGACACCGGCAATTGAATCAATGGCATAGTGCTGCTGCAGATAAACTGTTGAAATAAACAGGCCTATAAATAGAAACCAGAAAAACCATACCTGCAGAAACCCCAGGGTTTTGCGGGCAAAAAAGATGCACAGCAGAGCAACTGATACATGCGATGACGGAAAAGCGCCCGCAGGTATTTCACCCCCCTCAAGCATAAAACTCATTATTGCTGAGAACGGGCCCCTGGCAGGCAGGTGCTGGCCCCCCAGCTCAGCAAAACCAAACTTGGGCCCGGCCGTTGGCCATAACACGAAGCAGTAAAACTGCAGAGTCACCATAAACATCAGCACAAACATGAAACGATGAAATGTTTCTTTGTTTTTGCGATAAATCAGCCCGCCAATGGCAAAGGCAAAGAAGTAATATGTGAAGTAAAAGAAGTGCATGGCCTCATAGATAATAATATTATCAAAGGCATGTACAAAAGTCAAGCTCGGCTGCGAGGCAAAAAAGGCCTGCTCTGCCTGTATCAGCAGCTGGTCAAAATTGGTGCCATATAAAACCGAAATCATATTGCCAAGGGCAGGATAATAATATCCGGTAAGAATATAGGGGTAGAAATCACGTATCACCACCATAATACGGGCCGGGTAAGTGTTAGCCCGGGTGGGGGCAAAGGCGATCAATAGCAGCGATGCTACTAGACAGAGACTGTAACCGATGGCCGAATACTTATAGCCAGGCAATCTGTCGTTAAACAATGCAATAAGCGTTAAATTAGATAACAAATATAGAAAATTTACGAAATCAACGGGGCGAAATTCTATCTCGCGATAATTCAAAATTACTGCACGCATAGGTGTTTATAAACCAGGTAGAAGTGTTGCGTTTTTACAACAGATTTCTCGCTCAGTCAAGACAATTTTTCAGGTAAACTTTGCACCGCACCTAAATGGCTGGGCAGGTTTTCAAGATGAGCGGCAAGCCCATCTTGCCAGATTTTCTCTGCCAATTGCCGCCCCACTACTTTCTGCCACACGTTGAGGGGCATATTGTAGAGATCATCATCAAGGGCCAGGCAGTAGAGAGCCCTTTCTTTATAGCCTACCACCAATACATCAGACTTATGGTAGGGCCCAAACACACCTTTGCCAGCATGGGGGGCAGCCATCAGCTTGTCTGAAGACCAAACGTGGCAGGTTATGGGGTAGCTGCCCAGCGGCCGGCCCAGGTAACCCCCGGGTATCTTTTTCTCAAAAATTACCCCGGGTATTATGGTACCCCGGGGAAAGGCCATGGCCAGCATTTTGGCATCTATTTCATTACGAATGCGCTGCTTATAGTAATCAAAGCGGGCCTGTAGCCGGTTTACTTTTTTCTTCTTGCTTTTCAGCTTTGATAGCCGGGTTTTTTCGAACGTCCACACCTGGCGAATGTTGATACGCCTGAGAAAAATACCCTGCTCTAGCAGGTTCTGCAGAAATTCAAAGTTATAGGCGAAGGTTTTCTCTGTCTCACCCGGCAGGCCGCCAATAAAATTCAGGCCAGCACTCAGCTTGGGCAGGCCACCTTCGCGGCGTGAACCGTACTTATGAATCATACTCACCGCAAACTCAACTTCGTGGGCATCGGCCTTTAAATCGTTTTTTGCAATAACCACATTGTCTGCACTTTCCATACCCATGGCGGCAGTATCCATCGCTGTATTGTGCGAGGCAATGATCTCGGTAATGGCCTCAGCTTCATGGGGAAAGGTGGCAATCAGACCAGGGTTGGTGTTATCGAGATGCAGTACCTCAAGGCCCGGGGCCCGGTGGTGAATACCGCGGTACAGGTTCTCAAGAGCCGAGACATCAGGCCGGGGAAAAGTATTCTTAAAATCTTTCATGTGGGCCATGTAGGTATAGATATCAGCCTGGCGGCCAATACGAAAGTTACGTGCACCATAGTCGTACAGCGCACTTACTTCATCTAATATATCTTCAAGGGGTCGAAACTGCGGTCGGCCGTAGAAAGCTTCAGTGCAGAAAGAGCAATAAACATTGCGTGTACAACCGCGGTAAGTTTCAAGCTCAATAATATGATGGGGGTGCCTGAAATGTTTCTGCAGCACCTCTGCACCTGCAATGGCAAACTGGCGCACATGTTCATATTTGCGTTTTTCTTTAAAGCTGAAGTCAACACTCTGTCTGCTGGCCACCGCATAGGCAATTTCTTCGATATCACCTGAACTGACCAGGTAGCCAGCCTCTTGCAATTCTGTTTTTAGAATTTTGGCCGCATATTTGATGGGCCCACCAAGATAGGCCCTACCCTTCAGGCGGGGGTTCATATCAAGAAAACGTTTGGCCTCGGCAATCGACCCGGGCTTACCACCAAGGTAGCGGCCTGGTACTGTGGTACCGGCAATGAGAAAAACTGCTTCGTAATCTGATTCAGCCAGTTTTAATTCACTGAGGCGCAGCTCATCAACAGTTATAAAGTCTACTTCATTGGCGGCATCTGCGGTTTTGAGAGCGCCATAGGTATAACGCACATAGGGGCTGATAAAGGGGGGCACGCCAAAACAGGCGGGCTCATCAACATAGTAATCAACTACGAGAAAGCGTGCCAATTCAGTTTTTCTGTTCGGGTTTGTCTTGATCGCGTTTGCGCTGGGTCGCGCGGGCCGCCCGCAGACTCATAAGCTCATCGCGCAGCTGGGCAGCATCTTCATAACGCTCTTTGGCAATGGCCACCTTGAGCATCTGCTTGAGTACTTCTTCTCTGCTCTGCAGCTTCTCGCCACCCTTACCTTTTTTTTCTGAGCTTTCTTTTTTCTTACTGTCTTTTTTGACTTCTTCGCCCTCGCCAAACTCATCAATGATCGTCTGAATAAGATCGTCTTTCTGCTCGTCTGATAAAATCTCATCGGGCAGAGATTCGGTCAGTGAAGTGAGAAATTCTTCTTCGGGGTTCTTGGGCTTTTCTTTAAGCAGGCTCATATCAATGGCCGTCTGTTCGTAAACATGTTCAGCCATGTAAATAGGGGTGCGAAAACGAATGGCGAGGGCAATGGCATCTGAGGGGCGCGAATCAATTTCGATCGGGGCCTGACCGCCCTCTTCATTTTCTAAATACAGTTTGGCATAAAAAGTACCCGATTTAAAATCATCAATAAAAACTTTTTCAACCTGATAGCCAACGGTTTTCAAAACAGATTTCATCAGGTCATGAGTGAGGGGCCGCTCAAACTTCTGGCCTTCAAGTGCGCTTGAAATTGAATATGTTTCAAGAGGGCCAATGAAAATTGGTACAACTTTTTCATGGGTGGGGGGTTTCAACATTAGGGCAAACCCCATCTGGGTTACCGAGACTTCAATGATTTCAATCTCAAGCATAGGCTAAAAGTATATAAATTTCACCCCTGCGTCTCGAAAACCAATAATTTTTATCTAAAGCAGATAGGCCACGCTGAAGGCAAAATTAATATATGCCCCCAGGCTGCTTTCATAGAAAAGCATGTTATAGTCGGTGGTAAAATGACCCCTGATATTTTTGTAAAAGGGAATGTCTACCCCCAGCGACAATAGCGCCACCGGAGCATAACTGCTTACCGAGGTGTTTTCTAAGACTTTATTCTGCAGATCAATAAAGACAGTGGTTTCGCTGTAAGTCACATCGTAGTTGCTGAAATAAATTCCCCCACCTATGCCAAAGAACAGATAATCAAAACCAAAGAGGTAGAAATTGTGTGAGGCGGTGGCGCCAAAACCCTTTAATGATGTTGAACCAACCAGGCGCCCATCAGTGAGTTCTGAAAGACCGGCACCCTCACCTGATTTAAAGGCCGCATAGTAGGCCTCAACCTGCAGGCTGCCGTTGTCAATAAAGCTGGGTATCTGCACCCCGCCGCCCAGATAAATCTGGCCAGAGAAGAGGTCCATTCCGGCGTCTTGCATGAAGTCAAGCATGGGAAAAACCGGAAAGCCCACCTTGATATAAGGTTTAAGTTTAAATTCAAGTGGTTTACGTGTTTCTATGAGAAACTCAGGGCCAACATTGAGATCATCACGGGGATACACCTGGCTGGCATCAAGTGAACTTTTTTCTAACAGTTTGTCGGCCCGTGCTGTGATGGGCATAGTGGTGCTGACTGGTTTAGCGGCGCCACCGGCAAAACGGTTGGCCGAACGTACAGCAGCACGGTCAAACACAAAGTTCATCACATCGGCCCCGGCATAGGCGCGCATGGTGATCTGGGTTGCATTGGCCATCTGCCGCAGCTGAACTTTGTTCAGCGAAATCTGTACTGTATTGATTTTGTAATTGCCCTTTACTGCCGGCTCAGTTGAGGCACCGGCTTTTTTAGCGAAGGTCGCAGCCCGGGTGCCCGTGCGTACATCTTTCAGCAAAAACTGCTGGCGACTTTTATCAAAGGTAAGAAATAACGATTTACCAAGGCGTGGCTTCTTCGGTGAAAAATAGAATTCAAGCTCAAGGGTTGCGCCCGAAGTCTGCTGGTTGCGTGTGTAAAAAATGCGCGCAACACCCCGGCGACCGTTGCTATTGGCGGCTTCTTTTTCAGTCGACTGATGTTTTGTCTGCAGATCTGCAGCCAAAAGCCCGTTGAGACAACACAGATATATCAGTGTTTTCAGATAAAACCGCATGAGAGAAACTTTCTGAGACGGGCAGCTATGCCTGCAACAGTAATTTGCGAACTTCTGTATTTAAATGGTCTATATCAGCTTCGGGGGCCAATTTACCACTGCCCTGGGCCAGCTCTTTTTTACCACCACCCCCGCCCTGCAGGCCACTTGCGCTAATGGCCTGGCGCAGAATTTTGCCCATGTCGAATGATTTTTCGTCGGTCATCTTTTTGGTGGTGGCCACTACACTCTGCCAGCGATCTGCGCTCTGGCCGCTGAGCACTAAGACCAGTTCATTATCGCGCTCACGCAGCGCATCAGCCAGTTGCTTAAACTGGTTAAGATTCATTTGGTCATTACGGTAGAACAACAGCTTGAGACCCTTTTCTTCACTGGTCTGGGCCAGAGCTTCTTCAATGGCGCCATCATCAAGTTGATCTGCCGATTTGGCAGCCTTTTTCAGTTCTTTACGCACCCTGGTTTCTAGCCCGGCCAGCTTCTGAGCGGTGGCCTTGAATGTATGCCAGCTGCCGATTTGTTTTTTCAAGTCTGCTTTTTCGAGAGTAGCGATGGCTGCCTTTACCTCTGAGCTTAACTTTGAAAATTCGTTTTGCAACTCTGCAGATAATTTCTGTTCTTTAACAAATTCATAAACCTGCTTTGTGCGGCTGATTTCTTGTGCTACCAGATCTGCGGCAGCTGCACCAGTTACGGCCTCAATACGACGATTGCCAGCACCGGGGCTGCCCTCACGCCTGATAATAAAGGCTTCGATTTCGCCGGTGTTGGCCACGTGGGTGCCCCCACAGAATTCACGCGAGAACTGGGCCATCTCAACAACCCTGACCACATCGCCATATTTTTCACCGAAGGTCATCAGGGCACCGCGTTTTTCAGCTTCTTCTTTGTTCAAGACCAGGGTATCGACGGCATTCGAT
>CAZHLC010000264.1:0-6139 GCA_964532545.1 uncultured Leptospiraceae bacterium
TTCTTTAAAGACAAAGACGTGGCGGTCATTGGCGGTGGTAATTCTGGGGTCGAGGCAGCTCTTGATCTGGCCGGCATTGTGCGCCAGGTCAGCCTGGTAGAGTTTCTGCCCGAGCTCAAGGCCGACCAGATACTGGTCGAGCGTCTCAAAACCAAAGAGAACGTGCAGATCATTACCAATGCCAAAACTGAAGAAATTCTCGCAGAGAATGGCTCGGTATCTTCGATTGCCTACTTAGATCGCGAGAACGAAGAAAAGCAGAGTATTGACCTCGACGGTGTTTTTATTCAGATTGGCCTGGTTCCTAATTCTGAATTCACCAAGGGAGTGCTCAAGCTCAGCAAGTTTGGTGAGGTCGAGATCGATGAGAAATGCCGCACCAGTGTGCCCGGCATTTTCGCGGCCGGTGATGTGACCACAGTGCCCTTCAAACAGATCGTCATCGCCATGGGCGAGGGCTCAAAGGCGGCCCTGTCGGCCTTTCAGTACTTGATCGAGTACGAAGACTAGCCTGCTTATGACCTGGCCCGTCTGCCATGGTGCAGGCTGGCCAGGTTGACCACAGGCTTTGCTAGTCTAGAATTCCCTTCTAAATGCTACAACTAAGCCCTTACACCGCCTCTCAGTATATGCTAGATTCATTTTGCAGGTAAAATGAAGTTTTTCTAAATGCCCTCATAGACAAAGACTATTAGACTTATTCTAAAATTAGATTTATACTATCAGCATGAAAGTTGATATAGGAATTTCAGAAGAACACAGAAAAGAAATCGCAAATTCGCTCACTGGGGTTTTGAGCGATACCTATGCGCTTTATTTGAAAACCCATATGTATCATTGGAACGTGACCGGCCCTATGTTTGATACCCTGCATAAGGTCTTCGAAGAGCACTATAATGAAATGTGGGCGGCCATTGACGTGCTTGCTGAGCGTATCAGGTCTTTGGGCCACTACGCCCCCAGCTCTTACAGTGCTATTGTCGAAGATACTGGCATAGTCGAAGACTCAGGTGTACCCGAAGCCCAGATTATGATTCAGAATCTGGTTAAGGGCCACGAGACTACAGTGCGCACCATTCGCTCGGCCTTTGAGGTAGCAGAGAAGTACAATGATCAGGGTACCCTTGATGTATTGACCCAGCGTATCTCTGTTCATGAGAAAACCGCCTGGATGTTGCGGTCGTTTCTCTAAAAGTCTCTCTTTTTACCGTCGGCCAGACTGGCCGGCGGTAATCAGTTTTCAACAGCTCTCTCTTTCATAAACCACCCGCGGTGGTTGCAGCAATCAAAAAACTTTATCGCGGCCCAGCGGGCATTGGCGAGCTGGTCAAGGTGGCCCTGCCGGTCTTTTTATCGCAGGCCATCGATACGGTGATGATTTTCACCGACCGCTATTTTCTGGCCGAGCTGGGCCGGGCCCACCTGGGGGCAACCATGGCGGCCGGCCTGGCCATCTTTTTAGTGGCCATGTTTCTGTTAGGTACCCTGGGCCAGGTTACAGCTTTCGTGGCCCAGTATCTGGGCTCGCGACAGAAAGAGAAGTGCTCAAAGGTAGTCGAGCAGGGGCTGTTGATCTCGGTAGCGGTCTCATTGCCCATCATGCTGTTAGCCTATTTCATTGCTGAAGATGCCTTCAGCCTGGCCGGGCACAAAGGTGAGCTGCTGCAGCGCGAGCTTGAATACTTTAACATTCTTATTCTTACTGTTTTTACCCTGTCAATTCGTGCCACTCTGGTAGGTTTCTTTACCGGGCTGGGGCATACCGGTATCGTTCTGCTGGCTAACTTCATGGGGGTGGTGCTGAATATTCCCCTGAGTTATGCCATGATCTTTGGTCAATGGGGCATGCCTGCTATGGGTATTGAAGGTGCTGCCTGGGCCACGGTCATCTCGGGGCTGCTACCCATGACCATCTTCTTTGTCATCTACTACGCTAAGCGGTATCACGACGAGTTCAACACCCGTCGTCTACCACGCTTTGACAAAGAGATGTTTAAACGGGTTCTGCGCTTCGGGGTTCCCTCGGGTATAGAAATTACCATGAACATGTCGGCCTTCACCATCTTCATGCTGGTGGTGCAATCACTGAATGATAATGTAGCAGCTGCAGTTACCATTGTTTTGAATTGGGATATTGTATCAGCTCTACCCATGTTTGGCCTTGGCCAGGGGGCCATGAGCCTGGTGGGCCGCTATAAGGGCGCGAAGAAAATGCAGCTGGCCAAGCGGGTGGGGCGCTCGGCCATCATTGTCGCTCTGGTTTATTCAACTTTTATTACAGTGCTCTATCTATCAACCACCTCAACCCTTACGGGCATGTTCAGCTCAATAGACCCAGGGGTTGACTATAGTGCCGTGTACCCCCTGGCAGATACCATGCTGCGCCTTTCATGTTTCTATATTGTGTTTGATGCCTTCTTTATCGTGTTCAGCTCGTTTATTCGCGGCGCCGGCGATACCCGCTGGGCCATGATTACCTCGAACAGCATTGAATGGTCTTTTACCATTGTTACGGTTTATCTTATCAAGGCCGGCTACCTCAATGCCATTACCAGCTGGGGTGCCTTGATTGCTCTGGTATTTGCCCTGGCCGTGGCCTTTTTTGGCCGCTACCTCTCAGGCAAATGGCAGCAGGTGCAGATGATTGAGTAGTTAGTTTTGCTAAACATTTTTAATGAATTGCGGGCTTAAGGTATTGCACCTGTTTCAACCAGGCTCTTGATGTTCTCGAGGGCCTTTGGCCAGGCATTGTTAAACATATCTTCAAAAGCCGCATCTGTTTTCATGTCGATCACCAGAGTTGTCTGGCCGTTGCTCTCGTTTAGCAGATAGCTTTCTTCTGTACCGATCCATTTTTCGGTCATCTCACCGGTGGTTTCTCGCACCCCTTCTTTTGAGAGAGTCGCAGTATGCTCAGCTACTATTTTTTCAAATGGTTCAAAGTGGGTCAAAGTAGCAAAGGTTCGGCCAAAATCAGGGTCATAAAACTTCATTTCAGCGTTTTGCTTCCATTCACCTTCGCAACGTGAGTTGGGCGAGAAGGCTTTCACCCATTGGTTATAGGTTTCGGGCCCAATTATGGTATGCCAGACCTCTTCTGCATCGGCACCTATAGTAATTTCATATCGAAGCTGCTTCATACTGTTTAAAATGCTGTTTAGCGTTGCCAGTCAAGTTTTATCTAAGCGTGCGAGAGGGCCTGCCGTTTCTTCTGCAGGTGTCTCTTTTCATATGCGCTGTTTGTCAGCGAGATGGCTTTGTCGTAATGCGCAGCAGCCTGAGCTGGTTCATGCTGTTTTTCACTCAGGCGCGCCCGCGCCGCAAAATAGTACGGGTAGCTGGCCAGCGATTCTTGTACGGCCTCATCGAGCAGTACGGCGCTGGCCTGCTCAAGCTGGTTACTCTCAAGCAGGGCCACGGCATAATTGAGATAGACTACCGCATGGGCCCGGTAGGTAAGAAGTTGCTCGTAGAGAAAGGCAACCTTAGCCCAGTTAATCTCTGGTTCGCTCACCCGGGCATGCAGGGCCGCGATATGAGCCTGGGTCTGGTAGTAGCCGCCAATTCTTATTTTAAAAGAGCGATTCAGTTTTTCAGTGGCTGCCGCGATCACCTGTTGATCAAATTTGGCCGGGTCTTGCTGATCAAGAGCTATTAGCTCGCCCTGCGGGCCCAGGCGCGCATCTTTGCGGGCATCGTGGTATAACATCAGTGCCAGCAGGCCCAGGGCTTCGGCAGAGTCGGGCTGCAGCTGGCAAAGCATCTGGGCCAGACTGATGGCTTCGGCACAGAGTTCATAACGAATATGGTTTACCCCTTCAGAGGCGGCATAACCCTCATTAAAAATCAAATAGATCACCGCCATGACCATCTCAAGGCGCTCGGGTATCACCTGCACGCTGGCCACCCCGAAGCCAATACCCGCCTCACGAATCTTGCCCCGGGCCCGGGTGAACACCTGCCTTACGGCCGAGTCTTTCATCATCAGGCCGCGGGCAATCTCGTTCATCTTCAAGCCGGCGATGCATCTTAAGGTGAGCACCATCTGGCTTTTGCTGTTCAAAGCAGGATGGCAGCAGGTAAACAGCAGGCCTAAGCGCTCATCTTCAATTTCATCTGAGACCGACTTGAGAATGTGATCATCACTCATGAAGGCCTGCTGCCTGGTGGCCAACTGGGCTGTTTTAAAACGACCCAGGTTTTCGCGTCTTAGAATATCGATGGCCTTGCGTTTGGCAGCCAACAGAACCCAGCCAAAGAAGTTTTCTGGCAATTGGTTCTGCCACCTGTCTTTCTGCCCCAGAGCAGTCAGCATGGCCTCTTGTAGAGCATCTTCAGCCAGCTCAAAATCTTTGAACTGGCTGATCAGGGCAGCCATAAGCCGCCCATGTTCTTCTTTGAAGAATTGCTCTATGGGGCCCATGCTTACATTTCTTCAAATTCTAAAATGGGGCGCACCTCGACCCGACCGCGGTGAACCACGGGAATTTTACTGGCCCAGTGCACGGCCTCATCGAGGTCTTTGGCCTCGATCATATAAAAGCCCCCCAGTTGCTCTTTGGTTTCAGCAAAGGGGCCATCGGTTTGAATAACCTTGCCGTCTTTTACATTCACGGTGGTAGCAGTGGCCACCGGTTTCAAGGCCTCACCACCCAGCATTTTGCCCGATGCGGTCAGTTCTTCGGTGTACTTCATCCAAAGGGGAAACTCTTCTTGTTCGGTTTTGGCCCCCTCTTTTTCGTTATCATAAATCAGCAGCATATATCTCATATTTGCAGCCCTCCTGTTGTTTGTTTAAGGCTCATTAGAGCCAGAATACAACAAGAACGAACAGGGATAGTAGAATTCTACAAAAGGGGGTGTTTTTTTAAGCTGTTTTGGCCGATTTCTGCTCAGCCTCGAAGTTTTTTATAAACTCTTCGGCCAGCGAGCGGTTGTCGATCTGGTCGGGGTGAAAATCGGGTTCGAAGTATTTCAAAAGAACGTCGCCTATGCCATTCGTCCATTCGCTGTTGCCCTTCAAAAAGCGGGGTATGCTCTGCAGCAGATCAAAAAAGCCCAGCTGCTTGTCGCCCAGGGCAAACAGAATTTGCCCCACGCCTACATATGACCAGAGTACAACCGAGGCGATGACGAAGCCGGCGACTCTCAGAATGTAGCTGTCATCGACCTCTTTGAGAACATCAAAGGCCACCGACTTGTGCTCGATCTCTTCGGCTGAGTGCCATTTAAACAGATCAACCATCTCTTTAGGCATATCAACTTCCCAACCGCTGTGGCGAAACGAAATTTCAGCCAGAGTGGCGGTGTAGTGCTCGAGGGCTGCCGTGAGAGAGAGACCCAGTTTTTTGCCGAAAATGCCAAGGGCCAGGGGTTCGAGAAAGCCATAGGCGGTTGACTTATATAAAGAATGAAACTGATCAACTGGCAGGCCCTGGCGGCGCAATTCATTCCACATGGCCTCATGGGCCAGGCCGTGCTGCATTTCTTGGCCTACAAAGGCCTTCACTTTTTCGCGTAAAACGGGGTTTTTGATATCTTTGGCGAAATGCTGCACCATACGAATAAAAAAGCGCTCACCATCAGGAAACAGCATCTGCATGGCATTCGAGTAATGGGTGGTGAGCGGGTCACCCCCCTCGTAATAGCGGGGCAGGCCCGCAAATGAGAATTTGGGTTTGCGAACCTTGATCTCTTCTTGAACTTCGGTGCGAATTTTAGCTACAGACTGTGCGGGCATAAACCATTCCTTATTTGTAACAACAGTTTACAAGAATTATGCGGCTACGGCGTCTCAAGTTATCTATTGAGGCCTTATATTTGCTGTCTTAGCATTGCCAGGTTTTTAGAAAATCATAGGCGATTACCCTGGCCAGCAGAAGACTTTTACGTGGTGAACCAGTTCATTGCTTTTGCCCTGTCTGTCTTCTGCCAGCTCGGCCCCACCCCATGAGGGTGTCATTAGATGCTCATGATCACTCCCCCGCTCAGCAAGGTCATGTATCAGGCGAGCCAACTCTTTCAGCGCAGAAGCACTGCCATGAATCTCTAGCTTTTCTTCGTCACTATTGTATTCGAAAGTAACTGCCATTGTAACCCCTGAATTTAAACCCATACCTCAGGTTCAACGACTATTTTC
>CAZHLC010000265.1:0-6123 GCA_964532545.1 uncultured Leptospiraceae bacterium
CTCGAAGAAGAAGTGCAAGATCGCACCGAGAGCCTCAAAATCGCTAACGAGGCCCTGGCTGACGAAGTCAAGTTTCGTAAAAAAGCCGAAGGTGCCAAAGACGAATTTGTCAGCACAGTTAGCCACGAGCTACGCACTCCGCTGACAGCTATTATTGGCTCAATGGGGCTGCTCAAAGGCGGGGTAGCCGGCGCTCTCAGTGAGAAGGCCAACCGCATGATCGAGATTGCCCACAATAACGGCAATCGCCTGCTGCGCCTCATCAACAACATTCTCGACATTCAAAAGATGGAAGCGGGCAAGATCGAGCTGCACCGTGAAAAGCTCAATCTGGTCGAGCTGCTCAAACAAAGCGTCGAATCAAACGAACAATTTGCCGGCAAATATGAGGTGGGTCTTGAATTTAATAATGCAGCGACTGAACAGATCAATGTCGATGCCGACAGCGATAAAATCATTCAGGCCCTCACCAACCTCATTTCAAATGCAGTAAAATACTCACCCAAAGGCGATACCGTCAACGTCGACCTCAGCCTTGATAATGACCTTGCTAAAGTTGAAGTCAAAGACAACGGTGCAGGAATTCCTGACGAATTTAAAGATAAGATATTTCAGAAATTCTCGCAGGCCGATACCTCAACCACCAAAAAAGTCGGCGGTACCGGCCTGGGCCTGAGCATCACCAAGGCCATCATTGAAATGCATGGCGGATATATAAACTTTGAATCTGAATTGAACAAAGGCACCAATTTCTATTTTACTCTACCTGTACTTAAGGAATAACCAATGGCAGAATTAAAAAAGATACTCTACGTCGAAGATGAACCAGATATTCAAGAAGTGGCCATCGAGGCCATGACGGCCCTGGGCGGCTTTGAAATCAAGGCCTGCTCGAACGGCAAAGAGGCCCTGGCAGCCTGTGCCGGCTTTGGCCCCGACCTCATTCTGATGGATGTTATGATGCCCGAAATGGATGGGCCAACCACCCTCAAAAGCCTGAAGGCCGATGGGGCTACCAGCAGCATTCCGGTGATTTTTATGACCGCCAAGGTGCAGAGCCACGAGGTCGAAGAGTATAAAAAACAGGGTGTGGTTGATGTGATCAAGAAGCCTTTTGACGTAATGACCCTTTCTGATCAAATCAAAGATATCTGGGCAAAAAGCGGTAATTAGGCCCCTTCAAAGCCACACCATAGGCCGATAACAATGGGTAGTGACATAATTCGACAGGTGGTAGAATGCTCAATCTGCTCACAAGTTCCCGATTCTGCCCACGCCTTTGAGAAGGGCGGCCTGGCCGACCCCGAAGATAACACCTCACTACCTGTCTCGGCCGACCAGTTCAAACGCATTAAAAAGGTACCCAATCAGGCCCGCACCTGGGTCAAACAATGCCCCGAATGCGGTGCTTACTTTCTCTACTCATACGAAAATGAATTCATCGCCGATGGCCATGAACACTCAGAAGAGCTTAAGCGCATCAGCAAAAAAGAGGCTGAGAAGCTGCTACGATTATAAGGGGCGGGTCTAAGACCCGCCCGTGAATGCCGCATTTAGTATTTTCATTCTTAAAAAAAATGCTTATATTATCAACATTATGAAAGTAATCGGAAGTAAACAGAGAAGCAGCGAAATCTTCGAAGAGAACGCATTTCGTATGCAGCGATTACAAGACCAAATGGATGAAATTCGGCCGCCAAAGAAGATCTCTCGAAAGGTCATTCGTTTTAAAACCTGGCAAGATCACCTTGAATTCGTTATGAAGCGGGCTTCTGAAAACACTTAATGCAAACCGACCTCGTTAAGGTTTGCCGGGTATTCAATGAATATGGTGTTAACTATCTGATTATTGGTGCTCATGCAGCTGCCTTGCATGGCCATGTTCGCGCAACCGAAGACATCGACATTCTTGTAGAAGATGAAGATGAAAACCTGAATAAGGTGATTCAATGCATTCGTAAACTCTACCCGCACATTGAAGATGAGATATCAATAACCGATTTTCGAGAGAATGTTGTTCTTAAGATTGCAGACTACCCTGAGCTTGATATAAGTATTCGCGCCTGGAATCTCGGTTTTGACCATTGCCAGCAAAACCACCTGCAAACAATCATTAATGGCACTAAGGTGCCCTTCTTGAGTCTACCAGATCTAATAGAGCAAGAATACAGCACGCGAAATCGACCAATGGGATGTAAAAGTACTTACTGAAATTCTGAAGAAAAAGCAAGAAGAATAACTTGCCAACTCATTTTCAAGCATAGAATCTGCCCCTGGGGGAATGAAGGGGCTCGTCTCATTATTGTTGGCGTTGATCTCGTTTGCGCAGATCAATGCTGAATGCGTAGTATCACTCAGCACCAAGGGTGAATGGTTGGTGGCTGGTGAGTGCTATGGGGGTGTTCAGTTTGATGGTATTGATTCAAATTGCACGGCTGAAACCCAATTGGCCCTTTACGATAGCACGGGTACCAAACGAATTGAGAATGCCAAACTCAGTAAGATACCAGGCAGTATGTTCTTTGGTGTTCTGAATAAAGAAGACCCCAGCAAAACAAAACTAGTTTCAACGGGAATTCATTTCTCTGACGAACAAGGTAAAATACGCTTTGATGGGGTTCCGTGTTTTACCAAAGAGCAATACGATGCCGGGGGCTACACCAGCGCTTTCATCTATAATGCCCGCAACTGGCCAGATTATAACCCACTGTATAAACGAAAAGAAACCCAGTGGGATGCCATTGAGAAAGATCAGTTTCGCAAGTTCTATTTGCGTAATTACAACGATAGCACAAAAACATTCAAAGACTCGTCAGTAACCAAGATTCTGCTAACCGATGAAAACCTGGCTGATGTAGAAAACCGTTATCGCTTTACCTACCAAGTTGCCTCACCTGCAAACCGCCAGTGCAAAGCCTCGAGCGTAGAGCAGACACTGGGCCTGGCCCCGGGCATAGTTATGCAGGGGGCTGCAGTGCTGGGCCCAGAAAACCTGCCCTTGCGCTTTGTTAACAGCAAATTAAGGGCTCAAAAGCCAGCAGATCAGCAGAAATGGTTGCTTTATTTGGCCACAACGAAAAAGCCCGAGATTACGGTAATGCTTGAGCACCCCAATATTGCCTTTTTTGAAGACGATAAAACCAGGCGCGAACGAACCATCGAACTAGAGCCCGGCCAGAATAATATCTGCCTGTTCAAAAACCAGGCCCGTATTCAGGTTAAAGATAAAAACGGTCGCTTTTCGCTAACCAACGTTCTGCATAGCAGCAGCCTAAGCATTCTTAAAGACCAAGAACTGAACAAAAAGTATCTGGGTAATGGTGAGTATCTCATTGAAATACCTATCAAAGATGGCGGCCTACCCGACTATGAGGTGCGAATTGATAACTCACTGGGCCTGGGCAATGTAAAATTCGACTGGCGTGGCAAGTTACAGACTTCAACCTCTGGTCAGGGCATCAAACTTTATGCTGTCGGTGAAAGAGCACCCTCTTTTTCTTCAACAGTAAACCTCGGCATTGATGTGCAATCAACTGTCGAAGAAGAGCAGACGACTGAAGAAACTAAACCCGAGGTCACTGCAGAACCCAAGATCTCGAACAAACCGCTGTTCTTCAAGATCGAGGGCCTGCCGACCAGTGTTTCAATAAACCAGGCCGAAGACATGCAGCTACACCTGGGCATCGACCCCATTAAAGACTACAAACTCACAGCACTTACCAATCACAATTACCGCATTGACTACAATGGCAAACAGTTGGCCGCAAGCGAATATGAAACCTTTATGCTTAGCCTGGGCACACGGGCCTATCGCATGGGCGACTACCGCTTTGAGACAAAAGACGGTAAGTGGCAGATAAACGTTTTCGCCCATCCGAGAATCTTGGTAAAAGTGCCAGCCCTACAGACTCGCCTGCCCTTTGAGCAATTGAATCTGCAGGTTTTATCTGGGGCCGGGCAAGGGAAACCTGTGAAGCTTGGTGAAGCCAATTCTGAAGATGACGACGCAACCACTGAGCCCGCCTACAAGTTCGCGATTGAAGATGAATTAACCACCGTTCAGCTGAACGGTTTAAGAGTAGTTATGTCACCTAGTGGCTTTAATAGAGTTGAGACCACATTCAAGGCCTCTCAACTGGCCGATTATGCCTTTGAGGCAAAGGTTGCGCTGGTGCCCAGGGTCAAACTTATTATAACAGAAATCGATGTCAGCGGCGTTACCCCAGAATCTTTACAGAGAGATCTGAGCATTATTGGTAAGAACCCCGTTTCGATTAAAACACTGACCGCTATAGATAAACGCAATTATGCTCTCGAACTCAACAGCTGGCACAACGATTTGGTTTTCTCATCAAAGGCTCTTGAACTAGATACTGCTAAGCCAACCAAAAGCGATGATGCTGATTTCGGTTATGAAGTGCGTCTAACGAAGAAGTTTGTAGCAACAGAGACATTTATTGACTTCAAAGTGAAAAAGCCTGAACAGAACCTTCAAGGCCAAAGCCTCTTTTTTGAAAACAAATTAGCAAGATGTTTGGTAGCCCAGAATCTCAAAGGGTCTTTCAAGTTCACCTTAGAGAGTAGCCCCGGCTCTAAAAAGCCAATTCAAGATGGTCGGCTCAAAGTGCAAATAGGCGAAGAACCATTTGAAAACCTGGCAGAAGATGTTTATACCAATCCCAAGGCCCCTCTAAGCTTTCAAATCAAAGACGAGCAGTGTATGGGTTTCAGCTTTGCCCGGGCCAAGGGCAAAGAACTTGCCTTTAAATTTGAAAAGGTGGTTAGAGGCAAAGAAGTGGTAGAGAAAAGCACCAAAATGACAGTAGCTGGCGATGATTACCTGTTAATAGAACCCCTGCCAAAATTTCGTTTCGTTGTAAACCTCAAGCGAAAAGACAAAGAAGAAGAATACCCCTTTGATTATGGTCGCACTGCCACACCTACCCCTGCGGCCCCGGTACAAAAACCGCAGCCAAAGCCCGAGGCCAAAGAAGAGAAAGACCCTTTTCGTGCATATACAATCTGTGTGCGCCAGAATGAAGAACCATGTCAAAAGACTTTTCGCACCATTGGCCCCCAGGCAAACCAGCTGAAGGTTGGTGAGAAAAACCATATCTTCCTTGGTAAAGATGAGATCGATGCAAATAGACAATCTAAGCCGGTTGGCATTCTCAATGGCGCGAAAAAGGCGGCCTATTTGATTGTGCAGTTTGAGCCGCTACCCAAGAGCGCAAATGACACACTGGGTGGTAGCAAAGGCTATAAAGCTTTCAAAATTGCGAGTAATGGTTATGGGGTTTGGGGGTTGGCTGAGGGCGGGAATCAGGTTTTGATTAGAAGCGCTGGACCCAATGAAATTACAAACCCCGAATTGATAATCTCGGCAAACGATTCGCGGCTAATCAAAAAGAGAAAAAAGAAACAGAGAAAAATTTTGGAAATTCTGCTGAAAAAGAAAAAGCTAGCCTTTACAAAGAACAGCGAACCCCAACTTATGAATAAAAAAAAGCCATGGTATACAAGGTGGTTCCCAAACGTTACCAAGGTAGTCAAATCAAAGAGGCCAAACAAGTTGAATACTTGGCCAACAAGAAAACTAAGAAAACATTACGGGAGCAAAGATAGCACTCATAAGCTCGATTACTCTTTTCCTGGCCATTTAGTCTACGGATCCAATCAGGATTTTAAGATTATCGCTATCGGACCGGGTGGGATTCACTCACTAGTTTCAAGCCAACAGGGCTTTGCAATTGTTATTGAAATTAGAGATACATCTGGAAAAAAGTTTCGCATGTCCATTGCTCACTTAATCGAAATAGATTTTGCTATTGTCGATGCGCTGCGTACCGGAACCATGGTGTCTGCAGGTCAATTTATTGGCAAATGTGGTCCAATTGGCTGGCTTCAAGCAGCAGGAAAAAAGGGGACAGGGCGGGGACTAACGCATATGCACTCGACCATGGAAAGAGACCGATGGACAGCTACAAAATCCTTGAACTTACCGAATTTATGAAGGAATATTTATGAAAAAATATGTCATCACTATAATAACCCTATTTCTTTTGATGCCAACTACATATGCTGATAGAGCAAATAAAATTATCAAAAAGAATAAGCTCTCTG
>CAZHLC010000266.1:0-6113 GCA_964532545.1 uncultured Leptospiraceae bacterium
GACCATGCTGGCCAAGCAGACGTTCTCGGCCCTGGTTGATACTGATAATTCACCGGCCAATATTTTCAGCGACGCCAATAACGATCTTATTCGCAAAATCAAAACACAAGATTACCTTACGGCCTTTATGATAAAAATTGACAGCGATCTGTCGATGACCTACTGCAATGCCAGCCACAATAAACCGCTGGTTTACAGCGCTGAGAAAAAGAAGTTTGAACTGCTAGATACCCCCGGTTTTATGATCGGCGCTATGGAAGATGCCAGCGATACCTTTCATAATAAAACCTACCAGCTGGCCCCTGGTGATCGTATTTATCTTTATACTGACGGGGTACTTGATCAGAAAAACAAAACCGGCCGGCGCTACGGTATGAAAAACCTGCTTAAAGTTATACGTGAAAATATCGACCAGCCGGCCGAACGTATTCACAGCGAGTTTCTGCAGAACTGGCTGACCTACAGTAAGGGTGAGCCCAAGGGTGATGACATCACCCTGATCAGTGTTGAAATTGAAGCAGACCCGGCAATTACTGGTTAGCGATTATCAGCTCACGTAACCTGTCTTTCAGCACTGGCTTGGTCAGGTGCAGATTGCAGCCGGCAGCCAGGCTGCTTGCTTCATGCTCTGGGCTGGCGTCGGCAGTAATTGTTAAAATGCGGCAGTGCTGGCCGTTACTCAATTTACGAATCTCACGGGCTGCCTCGATACCACTGAGGCCAGGCATGTGAAGATCCATCAAAATGATGTCATATTCTCTGGCTAGACACTTATCAATGGCCATCTCGCCGTCGCTGGCAAAGTCGACTCGCCAGGCCGCGTGCTGCAGAAAGTTTCGGTAGAGGTCGGCGTTAACCGGTGAGTCTTCTACTACCAGAATGTCGATGGGTTTTGTCGCGGTAGCCACCTTTTTAATATAGGTGACATTGTAGAAATCAGAATGAAAAAACAGTAAGTATTGTCGCTTTATCTCATTTCGTAAAAATGAATAGACACAGCCTTTTTTATTACCACTCTGGAGTATGCTCGATAGCCAGTGCCCATCTTGCGGTGCGCCGATTCAGATCAAGAACCAGGCTTCACTCTATGCCGTCTGCTCTTACTGCGGTACAAAGTCACTGCGCGAAGCTGATAAGCTTAAAGAAGTGGGTAAGGTTGCCGCCCTGATTAACGATGGCACCCCGTTGAAGATTGGCACCCGGGGCCGTTTCGAAGGTAAACCCTTTGAAATAATTGGCCGTATTCAATTACAGTTCGCCTACGGATTCTGGAACGAGTGGCACCTTGATTCAGGCGGTCGCAGCTGCTGGCTTGGTGAGGCTACCGGCAATTATGTTTTTACTACTCTTACCGACACTGCGGGTATGAACATTCCCCCGTTTAAACAGGTCGAGGTGGGCCAGATGATCGAGCTCGATGGCGAGCAGTTCTTTGCCACCGATATTCTCGATGGCAAATGTGTTTCGGGCGAGGGCGAGCTGCCCTTTGATTTCAATGGGGGATATAAAGCCCCGGTAATAGACCTGGTGAGCAGAAAAGAAAACTTTGCGACCCTTGATTATAGTGAAGAGAAGCCCCTGCTGTTTCTGGGCGAATATGCAGAGTTTAAAGAACTCAATTTAACCGATATGCGTGAGCTCGAAGGCTGGCAAAAACCCGCATAACAGGCCATGGCAACCAAAGAAAAAACAAAACGTATTGATTGTACCAGCTGCGGGGCCCCCGTGCCCATCAGGTTGCCCGATAAAACCCAGAGCATTGCCTGTGATTACTGTGGCTCTGTTCTAGATACTACCAGTGAAGATTACAAAATTATCGCCAAGTTTGCCCGCGATACCAAAATTCAACCTCTGATTGAACTTGGTTCAAGAGGTACCTTCGAAGGCCAAGAGTTCGAACTGGTGGGCTTTTTACGCAAAAAAGATAACCATGGCGGAAGTTGGGAAGAGTACCTGCTGTTTAACCCCTACCTGGGTTTTCGTTATCTCAGCCAATGGCAGGGCCATTGGAATTATATTCGAATGCTGCGGGGCTTTCCGTTTGATAGTAGCGGTCGGCCTGTCTTACCCCAGAACCTGCCCACCCGGGCTGTTAAGGGTCGCGAGAAGTTTAAGTATTTTTTCGGTTACAAGGCCCAGGTTACCTATGTGCTGGGAGAATTTAACTGGAAGGTGAAAAAAGGCGAAACCGTTACGGTTGCCGATTATATCGACCCGCCGCTTTTTCTCAGCGGAGAATTCTCAAGCCGAGAAGCCGTGTGGGCCAGGGGCCAGTACACCGACCGCAAAAAAATTCGCAAAGCCTTTGGTTTGAAAGGCAAACTGCCAAAGCCCCGCCATGTAGCCCCGAACCAGGTAAACCCCTTCAAAGCTAAATTCTGGTTGGGGCTATTATTTGCCCTCACTCTCACCATCGTTATTTCTGTTTTCGGTGGCATTTATGAAGATGAGGCCGAGCAGAAGCAGCTTTTTAACAAACGTTTCGATGTCAGTCTGTTGCGCACCAAGCCCAAACGACAGGGGCGCGAGACCTTTAAAGACTTTGAGCTGGTGATGGGTAACCTTGAAATTCCCGCTGGTAAAAAGAAAAACTTTGAATTCAAGATTAACACCAACCTCAGCAACCGGTGGATGTTTCTGACATTCTTTCTGATGAACGAGAAAACCCAGAAGGGTTACAGCTTTTCAAAGCTCGTATCTTTTTATTCAGGATACTCTGACGGTGAATACTGGTCTGAAGGTTCAAAAAGCGAGTCGTTTATGACCGACCCCCTGCCACCGGGTAAGTACTATACCCTGCTTGTGGGCCAGACCAACGATATGCGCAGAGCCCGGGCGACTCTTACAGTTAAACGTGACGTGATCTCATGGGGTTATGCCGGTATGATGATTGCCGGTTTGTGGTTTCCGCTGGTTTATTATTTTATCAGAAGAAAAATGTTCGAACAGAGTAGAAATTCATGAAAACACTGTTATCAATGAAATATTATATTGCCTTTGCAATCTTTGCTGTTTTCATCTCAATCAGCTCATTTGCAAAGCGCTGGGGTGGTGACAGTTCAGACACCATTGAAAAGGCCAATGTAAAAACGATCAGGCAGAACCCCGGTTCGTTTCGCACTATGTATTTACCATATATAATCTATTCAGGTGGAAAGTAAGCCATTATTTAAGGAGTTAACATGAATATCATAGACTGGAACCAGATGCTGGCGGCTCTGATTTACGCAGTTATGGGCGCGGGCATCTTCATAATTGTATTCTTCGTTGTAGACCTGATTTCTCCCAAAGATCTCTGGGGTGAAATAGCTGATAAGCAGAACATAGCCATGGCGGTATTGGCGGGCTTTGTGGCCCTGGGCCTGTGTATAATTATCGCCGCTGCAATTAAGGGCTAACCTGTTTTGATTTGAGTTTCAAAAGACTTTTAAAATACTGTTTATATAGTCTTGTTTTTGTCAGCCTGGTTGTTGCCGGGCTGTTTGTCTTTCTATACGTTAAGTATCCCCCCTCTTACTGGCAGGCAGAGCTGAGCCGGCAACTCAGTGAGTCTCTTGGTGTTAAAGTCACCCTTGGTGAAATTTCTTATTCGTACAATCTCAGCCTTGCAGTTAAAGATGTAAAAATCTATGAAACCAGAAAACAGAAAAAAATCATGGTCAGCGCCGGCCTAGTTAAACTGCACATTCACCCGGCAGCTCTGTGGCAGCGCCGTCTGCATTTTTTTCTCATCAGGGCAAGTGATACCCAGATTTATGGTCGCCGCCGGGGCCGCCGCCTGAACCTGCTGGCGCTGAAGCCAAAGAAGCGTTCTGCAGACTCGGTAAAGCTGCAGATTGACCGTCTGAAAATTGATGGTGCTGTCAATTGGCGGGCGGGCACCCTGCCAGAGGGTAACTATACTTTCAGCTTCAGTGAATCTTTCTGGCGTAATATTAATCTTAAGATTAAAGAAAAAAAATCAGAGATTTCACTTGAAGCTTCGGCAAAAAAATCATTGCTCAATGAAAAAGATGGTTTTACAAAACTTTTGCAGGGCAAGCTTGCACCGGGCAAGTACTCTCTACAGGCGGCCAACATCTCTGGGCGCTGGCTTAAAAGCTTCTCTTTGCCAGCTGGGTATTCGATCAAGACGGCCAGCATTACCGCAGATGGGGGTTCTCAGGGCCCCATGCGACTGAAAGCCCAGCTTGTGGGCGCCAGGGGCAAAACATCATTTAAGATTAATGGCGCATTCAACTATAACAGGGCTGAGGGCCGGCTGGTAAACAGAGGTGTTGTCAAAATAAACCTCGGTAAGCTGCAGCTTAAAGCACAAAAGCTATTGTTAAGCAAGGGTGAGCTTGCTGATCTACAGGCCGGTGTGGCGGCCCCGGCTGATTACCTGGTTAAAAAGGCCACTGGGCAGCTTGAGGGGCGCATTCAAATCAGAAAAAGTCGCTTGAGTAAGGCCAGCTTGAGATTAAAAAATTTCAAGACCAGTCTCATTAGAGCGAAGCTGATACAGCTTAGGGGCAATGAATCTGCATTGAAAATAAAACCTGCCGCAGTCAAGGTGCTGGGTTTAGAGGCCCGGGTGGGCGGCACAGTGCTGCCAGCTCAGAATCGACTGCAGCTTGATATCAATATGGCGAAGCTTGATCTTGAGAAACTGTTCGCTTCTCTGTCGGCACCGGGGGCTGGCAGCACCTTCAAGGTTGGTGCCAGGCTGAAGGTTGCCAGGCTGGTTTATCACAAATGGCAGCTGGCTGATCTCAGTGCGGCATTGCAACTGGGTAAGGCTGGCTTTCAGCTTAAGGGGCTGCGGGCCGGCCTCGGTGGTGGGCAGCTAACCGGTGAGTATAAGCTGGCCAAGGCCCGGCATTCTTTCAAATTAAACCTGCGCGGCATTCGCCTGCAGAAACTGGGGGCCACCATAACCCAGCTACCAAAGGCCTTTGGCACCCTCTCTGCCACTTTAACGGGGCAGAGCCAGGGGTTGCAGCCTGAAAAGATCAGGCAGAACCTGCAGTTTAATCTGCGGGCCAGTGTCTCTGCAGGCAAACTGGTCAATAGCGGTCTGCAGAAATATCTGGGCAGTGCACTGGGCCCCCTGCATGACAAGCTGGTTCCGTTGCAATTCAGGGCTATCGAAGCCGAGGTCTCGCAGAAACAGGGCCAGGTTTTTATTCGTAAGGCCCGTTTCAGCAGTGACAATTTGAAATTGAGCCTGCTGGGCAAACTGAACTGGCAGCTTAAAGGTGATTTAGCTGCAACCCTGCGTTTCAATCAGCGTTTTATTCAAGATGTGGCCACCCCCTATACCCTTGGTATAAGTAACACCCGGCTTGGTGAGTGGTACACGCTGCCCATAGCCTGCCGCGGTTCAATCAGCAGTCGAAGCTGCTGGCGTAAACAATGGTAATCAGGGGCTTTTATAGACAATGGCAATGTTGCGGCCGGCCTCACCAGCACGGTGAGAGAAAAAGTTTTCGTCATTCAGAGTATCGCTGTTCTGCCATTTGATCTGCTGCTTAGCAAACCCAAGTGAGGTAAACTGTTCTTTAAGAATGCCGGCCATATCGAGAAATTGTTTGTTCTCATCAGGGTGGGGCAGCCAGTGCTGCTGGTCAAACTCACTGTAAACATCTGGGCCTACTTCGTATTTTTTACCAATATGGGGGCCCACCCAGATGAACAGCTCAGCCGGTCTATCAAACTGTGTTAGTGTGCTTTTGACGATCTCTTGTTTGAGCCCACGCCAGCCGGCATGAATGCCGCCACAGGTCTGGCTCTGGGGGTGAACAAATAATATCGGAATGCAGTCGGCCACTCGAATAGCCGCCATATTCTGCGGGTTGCTGCAGATATAGCTGTCAGCCTCAGACCAATAGCACTGGTGTTCGGCCTTGAAGGTATCAAGCCGCAGACAACGGGAACCGTGAATCTGTTTGAGAAAACGAAAGTCTTTGGTTGTGAAGCGGTTTGCCAGTAGCTGCCAATCAGTTTCAAGCAGGCCCAGGGGTGAACTTTCTGGGGCCTGGCGGGCGCGGCCCCAGAACTCGAAGGTAAAGCCTTCGAGCTCAAAGCTGACCTTTTTATCGAGGTGATTCAATTACAGGTTGGCGTGGGTG
>CAZHLC010000267.1:0-6100 GCA_964532545.1 uncultured Leptospiraceae bacterium
CATACGGCAGCACGGTGGCCAGGGTGCACACCTTGATAATCTCTGGCGCCTGACCACCGCCAGCACCCTCTGAATGAAAGGTATGAATAGTGCGGTTCTTAAAAGCTGCAATGGTGTCTTCGACAAAGCCACTTTCATTGAGGGTATCAGTATGTATGGCAACCTGCACCTTGAGGTCATCGGCTACCGAAAGACAGCTGTCAATAGCGGCAGGGGTTGTACCCCAGTCTTCATGTAGCTTCAGCCCACAGGCGCCTGCCTTGATCTGTTCAACCAGGGGTTCGGGCAATGAGCTGTTGCCTTTACCAAAATACCCCAGGTTCATGGCATATTCTTCTGAGGCCTCGAGCATCTTGTGAATGTGATACTCACCGGGGGTACAGGTAGTCGCCAGGGTACCGGTGGCCGGGCCGCTGCCCCCACCCATCATGGTGGTGATGCCGCTGGCCAGAGCGGTCTCGATCTGCTGCGGGCAGATAAAATGAATATGACTGTCGATAGCACCGGCAGTCAGAATCATACCTTCGCCAGCCAGAACCTCGGTGCCTGGGCCAATGGCCAGTTCAGGTCTAATGTTGTCTTGAATACCGGGGTTGCCGGCCGCACCAATGGCTGAAATAAAACCGTCTCGCACGGCCACATCGGCCTTATAGATGCCAGTATAGTCAACAACCAGAGCATTGGTGATCACAAGATCAGGCGCACCTGAAGCACGGGTGGCCCTGGCATCTTGACCCATGCCATCACGTATGACCTTTCCCCCACCAAATTTTACCTGGTCGCCGCCAGTGGTGAGGTCATTTTCAACTTCAAGAACAAGCTCGGTATCGGCCAGCCTGAGGCGGTCACCCCTGCCTGGGCCAAAGTGGCCACTGTTACTTGCTCTTGATCGTTTGAGACTCATTCAGATTCCTTTAAAGTTCTGTTCTTTCGCCTTTGTAAAGGCCTGCTGTTTTACCTTGTTATCATCAAGATTGCCGTTTACCAGCCCATTGAGACCGTGGCAGAAACGATCACCGGCCAGGGCGATCAGGGTGACTTTCTGGCTCTGGCCCGGCTCGAACCTGACGGCAGTGCCGGCAGGTATCATCAGACGCATGCCATAGGCACTCTCACGGTTAAAGTCAAGGGCCTTGTTGGTTTCAAAAAAATGAAAATGGCTGCCCACCTGCACCGGGCGATCGCCAGTGTTTTTAACTTCAAGTTCGATGGTGTTACGCCCACTCAGGTCGTTGTCTTCGGTTTCTTGTGGCCACATCTGGCCGGGGGCCCACTCGCTGCTTTGATTTATGCCTGCCATAATTATTGAATCGGATTGTGTACCGTCACAAGTTTGGTGCCGTCAGGAAAAGTTGCCTCAACCTGTACCTGATCAATCATTTCGGGTACACCCTTCATTACATCTTCTTTTTTTAAAATTGTTCTGCCTAGACTCATAAGCTCGCTCACCTGTTTACCCTCACGGGCCCACTCAAGTATCTGCGATGAGATGATGGCTACGGCCTCTGGGTGGTTCAGTATTACGCCGCGCCCTTTGCGGTCGCGTGCCACCATGGCAGCTACCGATAAAAGTAATTTGTCTCGTTCATGGGGAGTATACATTGACTAACCACTTTTGTAATTGCCTGTTTTGATGTAAAGCAATGAAAAAATAAATTCAGCGGTGACCAAGCAGCAGGTAAACCTTCATGTTACCCTTGCCCTTGATTTTAACCTCACCGCGTTCAGTAAAATTAAAGTCGTCTTTAACCAGCTGGTAGGTCTGCTCAGAGATCTGCACCTGGTTTTCAACGCCATGTGATTCCATACGGGCGGCGGTGTTTACGGTATCACCCCAGAGATCATAAGAAAACTTTTTTTTACCAATAATGCCGGCCACCACCGGGCCGCTGTGAACCCCGATACGAATGGCCAGATTGCCACCTGACTTCAGCTTGAACGATTGAATAACATCGCGCATTTCAAGAGCAAAGCTGCACAGGGCATGAGCATGGTTGTACATGGGCTCAGGAATGCCAGCCGCTACCATGTAGGCGTCGCCAATAGTTTTAATCTTCTCAACGTGGTATTTCTCGGCGATGTCATCAAAGCGGCTGAAGATTGTGTTCAAAACCTCGACCAGTTTTTCGGGTTTGAGCCGCTCGGCAAGGGCAGTGAAACCGACAATGTCTGAAAATAATACCGAGGCGTTGTCGAAGGCGTCAGCTATAGTGGCTGGTTGGGCTTTCAAACGGTCAGCAATTCTGACCGGTAGAATATTCAGCAGCAGGTTTTCAGACTTCTGTTTTTCAATATCAAGATTTTCTTCGCTGCGATTGTAGTGTATTGAAATATACACCAGCATCGCTGCAACCGCAAGAACGAAGGCAACCATCACTGCAGTTTTGACCACCATCACCAGGCCCTGATAAGGCAATAGCAGCTTATTGACATCGTACACAAATAGCTCAATGAGAAAAAATGAGGCCAGGCAGAGAAAGACAAGAGAGGCTCTTGTTTTATTATAGGCCGGTCCAAACACAAACATGGTGACGATGGCTCCTGAAACGAGAAAAAAATGCACACCAGAGGCCTTTCCCATGAACAATGACCAGCCAATGAAAAAACTGTATGAGCTTATGATATAAACAAGGCGCGCCGCTATGTAGCGCCCCTGTCTATTGAGATAGATGGGCAGCAGCCAGAAAACATTGGCGACCATAAGGGTTAGCACGATGGGCAGAGTGTAGGGCGTTTTTATAAAGAGGGCGAAGATATAATAGGGAATGGTGATGACCGTAGCCAGAAACACATAACTGTTGAGCAGGATAATATACTTATGCTCACGGGCCGGGATATCGGTATTAACCCCCTGATGAGTCAGTGTGCCGAACCAGTTCTGCATGTTTCTTCAATATCGAAGACTATTCTTTCTTTTTTGATAATAAACTTGCTTATTCAGAGGCAGTTGGCAGATGAGCCACTGAAAACGGGGGCAAAAATGGCAAAACGAACCAAGGCTGAAAAGAAAAGGCTGCTGGGTATAATACTGATTGGCTTTGCGGTGGTGCAGGTTTTCAATTTTGCCATTCAGAATATCAGTCGCTTTCCGAAATTTTATCTGTCGCTGGGTAACCGCAGCTTCTTTGAGGTGCTGCTTGCTGATTTGAACTGGCCATTCAAAATTATCAATTACTACCTGTATTATCTGTTAGGATGGAGCGCCTATCTGACCCCGCTGTTCTTTGTAGCACTTAGCCTGACGCTCTTTACCGAACGCGAAAGTAAGGCCGTGCGTCGCCAGCGTATTATTTATATCTGGGGTTTTCTGCAGCTGACTCTGCTGGTTTTCTTCGTTAACTTTGTATCTTTTTTTGTGGTACCAAAATCGGTGAAAGCTGGCAAGATCGCTGAGATCTTTGCCACTTATCTGTCAAAAGTCGGCGGCTCATTCTTTGTCGCTGCCTTTGTAATCTTTACAACACTTGCCTTTATATTATTTCTTAAAGAAATGAGCTGGGGCGAGTTCTGGCAGAAAACTAAAAATCTGTTTTCGCGCTCGGGCAGCCAGCTGGGGGGCCAGCTACAATCGACTATCAGCGACATCACCAGTGAGCTGGGCAAAAAAAGCAAAAGTCGGCCCGAGCCCAAAGTGGTGCAGAAACAGGTCAAAAGCGGCTTTTTCAAAAAGAAAAAAGCCGCTGCTGAGAATCAGGCTGAAGAAAGCCCGCCCAGTATAAGCATAAACGAAATCGATACCACCGCTAAACGTTTTAAGTTTAACCTGGCAGCCCTGAATAAAACTAAACCCAAGCCCATCAGCAAAAAAGAAAGCGATGCCATGGCCAAAAAGGTGCAGGGCGTTTTAAACAATCTGGGCCTTAAGCTGAAGAAAAGTGGCCAGACCGTAGGCCCACGCCTGGTACGTTTTGAATACAGCCTGCCCGGGCAGGTGAAGTTTAAAGATGTTGAAAGGCAGGTTGATGAGATTGTTACCCGCCTTGGCGAGTATGATGTAAGTGTGCAGGTTCCTATTTCTGGCACTGACAAGGTGGGAATTTCTGTGGCCAGGGGTGATGCAGATGCCATTTATCTGGGGTCTTATCTGGCCAAGGCCAAGAACCGCAAAGAGAAAGTGCCCGTCTTTCTGGGGGTCGCGGCTGATGGTAAAGAAAAATGGGATGATTTGACGGCGTTTCCTCATCTTTTAATCGCAGGTACCACTGGTTCGGGTAAATCTGTTTTTCTAAACAGTGTCATTCTCAATCTCATGGCCCTCTCTGATAAGCAGCCCATCAATATGGTGCTGATTGACCCCAAGCGGGTTGAGTTTGCACCCTTTGCCGGGGTCAAGCAGCTGGCTCACAGCATTATAACTGAAACTGACGATGCCCGCAACCTTCTAAGTGAAGCCGAAGCCCTGATGGAAGAGCGCTATAAGCTTATTTCGAAGGCCAGTGTGCGTAATATTGGCGACTACAATAAAAAGAAAAAAGCCGGTAAGAAAATGCCCTATCTGTTTGTGCTGATTGATGAATTTGCTGATTTGATTATGCAAGACCGCTCGGGCAATGTAAAAGACAGCGTGATCAGGCTGGCGCAGAAATCACGGGCTGTTGGTATTCATGTGGTCATTGCAACCCAGCGCCCATCGGCCAAGGTTATTGATGGTCTGATTAAAGCAAACTTTCCGGCGCGCATTGCTTTTAAAACAGCTTCAAAGGTTGACTCGCGCATTATTCTCGATGAGAATGGCGCCGAAGACCTGCTGGGTCAGGGCGATATGCTTGCCAAAACCAGTGGCGATGAAGCCCGCAGGCTGCAGGCCGCCTATGTCAGCATTGAAGAAGTAAACAAGATTGTCGGCGGCCAATGATGCTGCGCGCCCTGCTTTTGTTCTGGTTAAGTTGCCTGCCGCTGTTGAGCATTCCCCGGGTAACCATACTTGAATTTAAAGATGTCAGTGCCTCACAGCATAAAGAAAAATGGGTGGCCCGGGTTTTACAGAATAGCCTTGCTCTGACTCTTGACGAGTATCTGCAGGCCGACATTCGGCTTGCAAATGAGGTCACAGTTTCATCTGAGCCCGATAGCGCCCTTGCCGCCTTTGAACAGAAGAACCCCAGCTCTTTTATAGTACATGGCGATTTTGCGGTTAACCAGCAGAGCCAGATTACTGTGCGTATCTCTGCCTGGCATCCGCAGTTGAATAGGGCCTTCTATTCAGACAGCAGTACCATGTTGCTCTCTCATTTGATGGTTAAAAGGCTTAATCATTCATCTTTTAATATTGCCCGTACATTTGCTGCCAACAAAGAACTTTTTAAAGATTTTGCCCAGGCTCAAGCGGGGCCGATCAAGTTGAATCAGGTTACCGTGCCCATGCACGCGCTCTGGTCGAAGTACTCAGACATGGCACCGGCCTTTGCCCCTGATGGTGAATACCTTGTTTTTCAATCAAACAGAAAGGGCAAAAACGAATTTGGCCTGTATGAGATGAGCATCAGTGGCAGCCAGAGTAAACGCCCCCGCGAGATTAATATTTTAGACGGATACTCTTTTCTGGGCCAGCCCTACCTTTCTGGGTCAGACGGAGTGCTGCTATTTGCCGGGGTTCTTGATGAGACTCTTGAGACCATTGTTGATTTAGAAGATGAGTTCTCTGAAAAAACCCGGGTAGATATGACCAGGGCCAAGAAGGCTGATATATTTATTACCCGCTCGCGGGGTGGGCTATGGCAAGAACCACAGAAGCTGCCTGAGCCTTTGAACTCGAAACACACTGAGCTGAGCCCCAGTTTGTCGCCCGACCAGCGGGTTATCTATTTCGCCTCAGACCGCCCTGGTGGTTTCGGCGGGCTTGATATATGGCGGGCCCATTACGATGGTAAGAAAGTCAGCCGGGTTGAAAATCTGGGCCGGCAAATCAACAGCCCGGCTAATGAAATCTTTGGTGTTCTGCATGGCGATGGTAAAACCTTTACCTTCTCGCGCAGCCAACCCCGGGGTGACTATGATGTCTATGTTGCCGATCTTGAGCTGGCCGTAGCTACTGAGGCCAAACCTTTCGGGGGAAACATCAACAGCAGTGACAATGATTTTCTTCACCGTATGCCGGTAG
>CAZHLC010000268.1:0-6097 GCA_964532545.1 uncultured Leptospiraceae bacterium
AATGAATACCGAAGACGGTATGAGTTTCATTCAGACTACTGAAGGTTACCTGCAAGAAACGCAGGAAATCGTTCAGCGAATTCGCGTACTGGCAGTACAATCTGCCAACGGTATTTATACCGAAGAAGATCGTCAGCAGATTCAGATCGAAATCTCTGAGCTAATCGACGAGATCGATCGTATCGCATCACAGGCAGAATTCAACAAGTTGAAGATGCTTACCGGTGCTTTTGCACGATTGAACCCAACTGCGAGTATGTGGTTTCACATTGGCGCAAATATGCACCAGCGTGAACGCGTATTCATTGAAACTATGACCACCGCGGGTCTGAAATTAAGAAACCCAACTGTGTTGACGTTTATCTCAATTTCAACCCCTGGTAAAGCTAATGCGGTAATCGGCTTGGCTGATGAGGCTCTGCGCATCATCTCTAAGCAGCGTGCCGACCTGGGTGCTTACTACAACCGCCTTGAGCATACTGCTAAAGGCCTTATGAATGCTTATGAAAATATCCAGGCTTCTGAATCACGTATTCGTGACACAGACATGGCTGAAACAATGACCAGTTTCACACGCTACCAGATTCTTACTCAAGCTGGTACTGCGATGCTGGCTCAGGCTAATGCTCGACCTCAAAATGTTCTTCAGCTTTTGAGATAATCGTCCGATTATTAGCCATGCTCGCCGCGCAAGCGGCGGGCATCTTTAACGCACAAATACATATCGCCGTACAACTCTGAACCTCTACCCCCTGGGTAGAGGTTTTTTTCTTTATAAGTTAATATTGCGGGGGTTTCACCCCTGAATGCACACGATGTGCCGTAAGGCTGCCGAGACACGAGGTCGACAGGCAGCCCTGCACCCCCAGCAGCAGGGGGCAGAGCCTTAGGGCACACGAACGAGATGCCCAAACTCGGCCGAGGCAGGATGCCGAAAGGCCGAGCCTGGCCTCAACCGATGTCAGAGAACGACCGCAGCCCGCCTGCGGCGGCTGATTCTTAGTCTCTGCGAACCTGCTGCGGTCTCATCGTTCTCGGCCACCCCCCACAGATTCGCCCTCAGCCTGAGCAGCCACCTGCCTCTTCAGGGAGTCGCAGCCCCCTGTCATTGCGAGCACCGCCAAAGCGGTGCGTGGCAATCTAAAGAAAAATGAATTCAGAAGCAGTCAGCTGGCGCAGCCAGCTTAGCGCCACGGCCTTCGAGCAAACTGTGTGTTGGTGAAAAACAGACCCAAGCTGTCACTCTGAGCGCAGCGAAGAGTCTGGGGGTTGGCAAGGCGATGCGGCAATGAAACAAAAAGAGCACAGCCAGGCACGCAAAACTGAATCATGCAGCGAAGCTGCTTTTTTATTCGTTGAATATGATTTTAACTAGATTGCTTCGCCTTCGGCTCGCAATGACACTTAGCGCACTCCTGTCATTGCGAGCAGCACTGAAAGCATATCACATAGCAACCGAAGAGTGGCGGCGAAGCAATCTAGCAAAACTTGAATTCAGGGGATGTCAGCTGGCGAAGCCAGCCAGAGTTCAACGCTCGGGGTCAACCTTCTCATCGATGCGCCGCAGCCAGATTGAGAAGTCTTTATACCAGTCTTGGTTTTCGAGGCGCATTTCACGCCGTTCGCGGCGGCTGGTAATGTGTATCGCTCGAATCAATTCACGGGTCTTTTCGTGGTCTTGATGAATCTGGGCCTGCAGGCGAGCCGAGTTAACGGCGGCATAAATTATGCCTGCAATAATGGCACCCCCTGCCAATGAGGCCGCCACTGATAATATAAGGGTCATGTGATTTTCCATAATTAGCCCTCGGGGTCGACCTTCTCATCAATTCGTCTAAGCCATATTGAGAAGTCTTTGTACCACTGCTGGTTTTCAAGGCGATGCTCGCGCCAGAAAGCCCGGTCTTTGGCCCGCTCGCGGGCGCCGTCTATGTGAATGGCCCTGATCAATTGGCGGGTTCGTTGGTTTTCTTGAAAATTCAGATAAATCAGGTACGATATTCCGCCTGCAATTGCGAGAATACCTAGAATTAGATATAGAGTCATATAATTATCTGCCTAACCCTCGGGGTCAACCTTTTCACCGATACGCCGTAGCCATATTGAAAAGTCTTTATACCATTCTTGGTTTTCGAGACGCATTTCTCTAAGCCTGTGGGCTGTTTCGCGAAATTTCTGCCTGGCTTCAATTTGCATAGCGCGTTGCTGCACTTGAAACCGTTCTTCAAATTTTCGCCTTTGGTAAAGGTCATAGCCGATGAAAAGGGCGGCTATGGTTGATGATATGCCAATAATGATCATTGTCATTATTATCTCCAGACTTGTAGTTTATAATGGTAATACCCCAATAAGCGAAAAATTTCCCAGAAAAAATGAACTTTTTATGGTCTGGGGTTGAATTTGCTCTAAAATGATGGTGCGAGAGGGCAACTAAATCCAAGCTTTATAAAGTTTGGCCCAGGCCCTGTTCGAGTTTATCGCGGCGGTCGCCCTGAGGGCCCCGAAATGCTATATTCTACGCCATGGATGTTAAAGTTTTGTTAAAAATCACTGGGTTCTTTGCGATGGGTGTAGCAGGTTGGACTTTTCTCGAATATATTTTACACCGGTTTCTCGGCCACTGGAAGCAGGGCAAAAATGGCTTCACACAAGAGCATTTGCGCCATCACCGAACGGTCGATTATTTTGCCCCCGCCTATAAGAAGGCCCTGGCAGCTGTGGTGGTGGTAGGGGCTTCAAGCACCCTGTTCTCTTTTTTGTTTGGCCTAACTCTGGGGCTGGCCTTTTCAATTGGGCTCTCAAGCATGTATATTGCCTATGAGGTGGTGCATCGTCGCTGCCATACCCATGCCCCGAAGGGCTTCTATGGCCGCTGGGTGCGCAAACACCACTTCTACCACCATTTTGAAAGCCCTAAAATGAACCATGGGGTAACCTCACCCATTTGGGATCTTGTATTCGGTACCCACCGCAGCGTGGCCCAGATTAAGGTTCCCCGAAAATTAGCCACCGACTGGATGTTAGCCACAGAAAACGATTTGCAGGCCAATTGGCGTAATGATTACCTGCTAAAAACCCCCAGGGCCGCGTGACGAAGCGCATATACTAGAGGGGCGGGTCTACTGCGCCATAGGCGCAGCCGACGGGAACCCGCCCCTATAATTGAACCGAACATGATCGAAACCGCACAAAGAAAAGTATTTGGTTGGCTCTCAGAACAATTCTTTGTGGGCGCCAGTAAATTAGGTCGTCTGCACCCCCTGGCCAAACCAGAAGCCCACGGGGTCGAAGTTATAGAAAATATTCCCTATCAAGAGACTGGCTGGCAAGACCACCTGCTTGACATTTACCGCCCGAAAAGCATTACCAAGCCGAAACCAGTGATACTCTACATTCATGGCGGGGGTTTTCGTATTGGTTCTAAAGACTCACACTGGGTAATGGGGCTGGCCTTTGCCCGTGAAGGTTATGTGGTTGCCAATATAAATTACCGCCTTTCTGGCACTGCTAAGTTTCCCTCAGCTGTTGAAGACAGCATGAATGCCCTCATGTGGGTGCAAGAAAACATTGGCCACTATGGGGGTGATGCGACCCGCATCGCCATTTGTGGTGAATCGGCCGGCGCCAACCTGTCTGTGGCGGTCAGCCTGGCGGCGACCAGTAAACAGTTGTCAAACCTCGTTGCAGCCAGACTGTATGAGCGTAAACCGAAGATTAAGGCGGTTATACCTGCCTGTGGTATATTTCAGGTTACCTCACCCGAACGTTTTCATTCACGGGTACCCTTCTATGCACGGCCTATCATTGATGGCATAACTGAAAACTATCTGCCAGTTGAGTTTCGACGGCCCGGGGCCTCGGCTCTGGCTGACCCTCTGGTATTTCTTGAAAGCGGCCAGAAAACGCAGAGAAAACTACCGGCCTTTTTTACTTTCGTTGGCGGCAATGACCCTATCGAAGAAGATTCACACCGGCTTTATCATGCTCTGAAAAAACGGGGCGCCCACTGTAACCTGGTTGTTTACCCCCGTCGGGGTCACGCCTTTCATGCCTTTGTATTTGAGCGCTCGGCCCAGCGGGCCTGGCAAGACCAGTTTACCTTTTTACGGGATCATCTGCACTAGCTCAGGTTTTGACCGAAGCCAGGGCTGTCTCTGTATCTTCGAACAGCCCAAAGGCATCACTCAGTCTGGTAGTTTCAAAAATCTTTTTAACCTTGGGGCTGGCCGTGACAACCAGGCGGCCCCCCTGGCCCACCAGTTTACGCTGTGAAGCTACCAGGGTACCAAGCCCCGTAGAATCAATGTTTACACATTCGCGCATATCAAGTATTATAATGAAATGCCCCTGTTTCATCAGGGTATCAATTTCATTGTTGAAGGTATTAATCGTGGTAAGGTCGAGGTCGCCTTTGAGACTTAGAACAAGAGTATCTTGCTCTTCATGTCGTTCGAGTCGCATGGTAAAAAAGCTTGTTCTGGTTCATAGTGAAAAGAGCAACTGGTTTTTTTACTCATTCAGCGAATAGTCGCCTAAATTCAAATAAAATGTAGTGCCTGAGCCGGGGTTTGAGCTCATTTCTAAGTGGCCATTCAGTAGCTCGGTCAGCTTGCGTGAGATCGTCAGGCCGAGACCTGTTCCGGCATTTTTAAGCTGGTTGGTTTCGCCCTGGGTAAAGGCCTTAAATACCGTTTCGTGCTCATCGCTGCTTATGCCCGGCCCATTATCACTGATAATGATTTCATAGGGGTTGTCGCCCTGAACCTCGATATCTACCTCACCCTTACCCGGGTCAGCAAATTTTATGGCATTAGACACCAGATTATAGATGATTTGTTTTATTCTCAGTGAATCACTGAATAAGGGGGCCTGCTTAAGGGCACATTGCAGGCTGACGTGAGTGCGCTTTTTGGCGCTTAGAGGTTTGAGGTCATCAAGACTTTCGCACAACAGCGCCACCAAGTCGGTATCTGCGGCCTCAATATTAAGTTTGCCTGCCTCTATTTTCGCAATGTCAAGAATATCGTTCACGAGGCGCAGTAAATGGTGTGCATTTGAGTTAATGCGGTGAGTAAAGTCGATGCGCTTATCGCCCTCGGTCTTCGGCAGTAGCTCTGAAAAACCGATGATGGCCGACAAGGGGGTGCGCAGTTCATGCGACATGTTGGCCAGAAACTTGCGCGCTGTTTCGGTAGAAAGCTGGGCGCGGTCTCGATCTTGCTGCAGACGTTTTATGCGGTCGGCCAGGCCAAGTGAGAGCAGCGTTACCTCAAATACTGAGCCAATGAGCAACCCATTGCTGGTTAACAGGTTGTTGGGCAGAATTGCAACCTTGGTGAGGGCAAAAGCCCCCGCACCCAGAATAAAAGAGGCAAAGGCAATTAAAAAGAATCTTGCGGTGTGGGTTTTGATTAGCAACATGCTGGCCGTGCCCGTAGAGCCAAGCACCAGAAGAGCCAGCCAGGTGTTCAAGCGCGCCGCGATCTGATAGTCAATGCTCAAGGTCAGAAAGAATACCAGCGTTGAAACTGTCGCAAGACCGAGCAGATAAAAGTGCAGAGGGCGATTATGCTGCTTTACTCTCATAAAAGCATCGGCAAAAAGCAGCATAAAGGTGCAGCAGAGCGGCACAATGAAAATATTAATGTTATGAGCGAAGTTTGGTGAGTCTGGCCAGAGATAATGAAGGGCATGGCCTGACTGGGCCGCGATAAAAATAAGAATACTTAATTCATAAAGAAGATAAAACAGGTAGCTGCTATCACGTACCAGAAAGTAGATAAACAGGTTATACAGAAACATCACAATCAGTACACCAAAGGCCAGCCCCATTATGATTTGCCGGGTATGGTCTTTCGCTGCAAAACGTTCTGGCGTGTACAGTACCAGTGGCATGGTCAGGGTCGTTTCACTGCTCGCCTTAATGTAGATTTCATGCTCGCCCTTTGTTAAGTTCAGGGGAAAGACAAAGTGTTCATGTGAAAAAAGCCGTTCTTTAAAGGTTTGATTCTTTTTGCCTACCTCAACCTTCTGGGTATCACCATCACCCTGTTTGATTAACTGCAGATGATCAATATGAGGGCTTTCAACAACCAGA
>CAZHLC010000269.1:0-2995 GCA_964532545.1 uncultured Leptospiraceae bacterium
CTGGCAAATCATTGCCATCAGCGGTTACTTTTTCTTGCGATTCTTCGTCTAATTTAGAAAATTTTTTGCCGCCCACACACATAGACGCAGACAAACTCAAACTTAGAATAATTAGAAAACTTAACTGTTTTCTCATTATTACCCTCGTCACACGTATTTTTGAAACAGTTAAGGAATACCCAAAATACACCTTAACCTAAGGCATAAATTATAGCAAATGTCTCAATTCTGCCACAAAAAGGTTGATGACTATGGTTACGGGTAATATACCCACCAGGGTTCCCCAGAAAAAATGCTGAAAGCGTACCTTTGACATTGACAGCGCCAGGGTAATGGGCGGTGATATGAATACGGCCAGTCTCAATAGTACGATGGCCTTAAATGGGCTTCGCTCTACTTTCTCATACATGCGCGAAATAAAGCCCTCTTTCATACCCTCACGCACGTCAGAAAAGCCTGCCCGGGTGAGAAAATAAACCACCGTAACTGAAAGCATGGCCCCCAGTAATGAGAAAACCAAGCCATGAACCCGACCAAAGGCGAGCGCAGCGGCCCCTACAAAGGCGAGAGCCGGCAAGTTCAGTATTGTGCCTAGCACAAACAGACCTAAAAAGATTAAGTATCCCCATACACCGGCACTTTGAATCATTAACTGCAACTTCTGCAGTGAAAAGTTGTTTCGAATATCAGGCTGCAGACCAATGGCCAGGGCGCCCGCCACTAATACCACTAGAAGAGCGATCTTTGTTTTTTTCATATTTTCCTCAACACAAGATTTGATTCAATAAAAGCATACGGTTCTGAAGATTCGCCAATTCTTGTAAGTTTTTACCTGTTCAAAATGTTTTTACCCCCACCAGTTAGCCTTGGTGCAGCTTGATTGGCAGTTTGTTTTGTCTCATCTGATTCAGTTCGGCACCCTGCTGGCCTTGCTGCTGGCCATTCTCGAGCTGCTTAAATATCCCCAGCATAACTATGCACTGTTCTGGCTTTTGCTATCACTGGCTTCGCTGCAGGCTAGGTATGGGCTTTATCTCATAGGGGCCTTTGAAAGCTACCCCTTGGCCACTTTTGGTTTTGTAAGTAGCCTGTTTGTTACGGGCCCCCTGCTCTGGCTGTTTCTGCGCCGGCTTTTGTTTTTTGCCTTTGAAAAAGAAGACCAAAGAATCTGGCCTCATTTTGTGACTGGGGCCGCAGCTTTCATTTTTGAAGTGGTTTTCTTCTTTATTACATCGCCTGAGCAATTGAGCCAGATGACCCGACAATTGCACTCATACCACAGCTCAGCTCTAAACCTGTTTATGGGGCTGGGCACCGTGAGTTTTCTCGTTTATCTATTTTACTCTTTTACCATGTTTTTGCGGGTAAGGGCCCGCTATTCTCTGCAATACCCACGTAGCCTGCTGGCCATTATCATCATTCCCCTGCCCACCATGCTTTGCACCACTCTGGGGTTTCGCCTGCAAATTATGCCCCTCTATGGGGTGGGCATTTCATTGATCACCCTGATTCTGCTGCTGGTGTTTATTTTAAAAGAGCGCAACCCCCAGGTGTTTGCCCATATGCGTATTGAGGTTGAGAAGAGAAAGTACGCCAAAACCCAGCTAAGCGGGGTAAACGTAGCAGAGATCAAACAGAAACTGCTTGATTTGATGCAGAACCATGAGCTTTTCTTAGAAGAAGATCTGCGTCTGGCTACGGTGGCCCAGAAGCTGGCCATTAACTCAAACCAGTTATCGCGTATTTTAAATGAGCAGTTCAGCCAGAATTTCTATGAATTTGTCAACAGCTATCGCATCGAACGGGCCAAACAAAAGCTTATTTCAGAGCGAGATAAAGATATTCTCACCATAGCCTATGAAGTCGGCTTTAACAACAAAGTAACTTTTAATAATCAGTTTGCTAAACTGGTGGGTCAAACCCCCTCAAAATTTCGAAAATCTGCTGTTTGAGAGTTAAAACTTGTAAGGTTAAGCGAATCTTGCCCAGATTTACCTAATTTCAATGCATAATAAAGAGTAAACTATGCGAGGTAAGAATATGAGTGCAACAGCAGTACTACGATATGATAAACTGGGTCGGCCCATTGCCGATAATCATGGCCTGAAAATTTCAGATTATCTCAAGGCCAATAACAAGAAACAGCTTAAAGCAGAACAACCTAAAGAGAAAACTGCCCGGGCCGAATTGCCTGCCTACAAGCTGATTCTCAAGGCCATTGGCAGCCCGGCAGTGATGTTTGATAAATTCAAACGTTTCTGCAGTACCCTCTTTATGTATATCAATGTCTGGGGCCAGCGCCGCCGCCTACAGCGTTTAAAAGACATGGGCTATATCGAAACTATTCCCAGCCAGAAACAGCTGTGGATTGGCGCCCTTGATATGCTGCGTTTCTTTATTAAGCCCGGGGCCGAAAGCTACCTGAAGTCGCAGGGCCTGAGCTTTAGCTTTCACCAGCTACTGCGTATTCTCAATGACCCGGCCAGCATGACCGACCCCATTGGCATCAGGGTACCCCGCGATACCATTATCTGCCACCTACTTGAGGTAGTGCATGCCAACCCGGTCTATGACTTTCAGCTGCTTGACCAATTCGAAGACGGGCTTGATGAGCTTGATCAGCAGACCCGACAGATGATTGATGGCACGCATTCGCGCTATGGTTCAATCTCAGCCATCACCGAAGACAATGGTTATCATCAGCGCCTGCTGGGTTATCTGCAGGCCTACCGCAAAGACCCGCTGACTAAGCAGATGATTCGCCAGAGTGGCAGTGTGCGTGATGACAAATACTTCATTCTGGCCGAAGCCACTTACGGTACCTTGCCCTCGGTATTTCGCTATATCAGCCGCCTGCCCAACAAGTGGCTGCCCCTGCTGAAACACTTCTTCAAAGGTAAACATATCAACCCTGTTTACTGCGATGACTACATTGTAGAAGATTTTAACAAAACATTTGCGCCGTAAAATTTATGGGCGGGTCTAAGACCCGCCC
>CAZHLC010000269.1:3095-6095 GCA_964532545.1 uncultured Leptospiraceae bacterium
GATTTTAACAAAACATTTGCGCCGTAAAATTTATGGGCGGGTCTAAGACCCGCCCATTTTCTATTTGCATTTAGGCGACTTCAGTCATTCTCTGCGTATGAAGCTCTTGTGAATTTACCACAGGCCTGGCATTCAATTTCATAATCATAGTATTTGTCACCACTCATCATATGTACGTTGAATTGGGCGGCGATCACCAGCACATCGCTGCTTTCACAATTTGCACATGTACCAAAATCAATGTGCTGCCTGAGGGGATGTTTAGACGCCTTGATACCCTGGCCGCGGTACCAGTGAAAACCAATGTTTTCTTTTTCTTCGACAACGGGCTCTTTATAATGGGTTTTGAAATTTTTGCGGGTGAAATTGGGCTCATTAGCCACGTACTGGTTAAATGGCATGGGGATACTTTGGCCCGAAAGCTTCTTTTATCGAGTAAAAAACCTGATTGATCGAAATATGGGTTTTTTCAGCTGAAATGCTTACTTTGTACGATATATAATTCTCTGGGGATGGTTCGACTATGCAGAGACGCATTTTAATTATAGACGATGATCGTGATTTCAGATTTTTAATTGCTGAAACTTTAAAGAAGCTGGGGTTTGAGATAAAAGAAGCCAGCGATGGCAAAGAAGCCCTTTCTATTATCAACAACTGGCTGCCAGATTTAATCACCCTCGATATCAATATGCCCCGCATAGACGGTATTGAATTTCTTCTGCAAATGCGCTCAGAGCTGCGCATTATTGATACTCCCGTTGTGGTAATTTCAAGCAACAGTGATGAAGAAACTATGGTGCAGGCCTATGCGGTCGGGGCCACAGATTTCATTGTTAAGCCTTTCAGCCCAGGCGTTATGGTGATGAAAATAAGCAATCTACTGACTTTAAATCATGTAAAAAATGAATACAAAGACATGCAAGATGATCTCAAAATAGAAAAAAACAAATTAGAAAAGAATATCGGCTTTATGAGCCGTTATTTCTCTCGTGACTTTATCGACGCCATTCTACAGGGTAAGATTAACTCTGATCTTGGTGGCGATACGGTAGATGCGTCTGTTCTGTTCTTCGACCTGCACAATTCAGATGAGTTTACTCATCGCCTCTCACCCAATGCCTTTGCCCAGATGGTTTCTGAGCTCTATACCAGAATTATGGATGTTATATTCGCCAACGGTGGCTCGGTGAATAAAATTATCGGACGCAGTCTGATTGCCACCTTTGGCTGCCCTATTGGCACCGAAAACGATGCTCTAAACAGTGTACATACAGCCTGGCAAATCAAAGATGTTGTGAAAGATTTCAATCGCACTAACCACAAAGGTGTGCTGAGCTGGGGTATTGGTATCGCTACAGGTCAGGTGTTTGCCGGCAATCTGGGTACAACCCACCGCATGGAATACTCGGTAATGGGTGATACTGTTAACACTGCAGCCAGGCTTCAACATCTGACCGAAAGATCTCCGGTTGAAATACTGATTGATGAGAGTACCCGACAGAAGGCAGGTCATTTTTACAGCTGCAAAAAAGTAAAAGCTGGTAATTTGCGTGGCAAGAAAAAGGCAGTTGATATTTTTGCAGTTACCGCAGCGACAGAGTTACAGGCATGCTGATCAACAGCCAGCTACACCGCGAAGATATTGTTATTCTCATTGTAGAAGATAACCCTGACCAGCAGGTTCTATTGAGAGAGATTGCCCAGAGCCTTGGTTACCATTGTCATATCACCGGTGACGCCGATGAGGGCCTGCAGATGGCGAACGAGATTGTGCCTGATGTAATCTTGTTAGATCTTGCTCTGCCAAAAAAAGATGGTTTTGAATTTCTATTAGAATTACGATCGCTTGAAAATGCCAGCGATATACCAGTAGTGGTAATTTCAAATAGAACAGATGAAGCTGATATTATCAGGGCATTTTCAATGGGGGCCACAGAGTTTCTACCAAAACCTGTAAACCAGGCCGTGCTGATAATGAAAATGGGCATGCTGGTTTCATTTTCAAAGCTGAAAAATTCTTACCGCCGGGCGGCCAGTGATCTTACTGCTGAAAAAGAAAAACTTGAAAGAAACCTCAATTTTTTGAATCAGTATTTTCCGCCTGATCTAATCAAAGCTATAGAAACAGGCAGGGTTGTTTCTGAGCTCGGTGGCGAGCTGGTTGAAGCTACAATCATGACCCTCGATATTCGAAACTCAACCGGCATTGCTGAAGAGCTTGGCACTCACGAATTTGCTGAAACACTGAATATGATCTTTGCCGATATCAGCGATCTCATTTTTGCCAACGGTGGTTCAATCAACAAGATGCTGGGTGATGGCATGGTAGCCACCTTTGGGGCCCCCTCACCCGGTAAATTAGATGCAATTAATGCCATCAAAACTGCCATGAAAATTGAAGAGCACCTGGCTACCATAAACACTTATCTTGATGAGAAACTTGAATCAGCGCTTGAAATGGGCATTGGCATAGCCACCGGTGAAGTTTTCTCAGGCAACATCGGCTCACCCGACCGCCTTGAATACACGATCATAGGTTCAGCAGTCTCAGACTCATCTATTATCGAATCTTTAACAAAGCACACCCATCAGATGGTGCTGATCGATAAGCACACCCGCGAAAAAGTAAAAGATGTCATCAGCTTGAAGCCCCTATCTGTCAACCGTGGCCCCATTCGCCAGGTCTATGCCATTAATGCTGGCGAAAGCTTCGAAGAAATAGACAAGAAACTTGACGTACAATTAGCTTGATGCTGCCACTTAACCCCAACTGAAGGCCGGGGCAAAAGCCGCGAGAAGGATGAGAACGAAGTTCGAATCGTTTCTGGCTGCATTGAAAATGCACGCCAGCCGCAGGTCGCGGCGCAGCCGCGAGAAGGATGAGAACGAAGTTCGAATCGTTTCTGGCTGCATTGAAAATGCACGCCAGCCGCAGGTCGCGGCGCAGCCGCGAGAAGGATGAGAACGAAGTTCGAATCGTTTCTGGCTGCATTGAAAATG
>CAZHLC010000270.1:0-6090 GCA_964532545.1 uncultured Leptospiraceae bacterium
AAATAAATATCCCCCCAGAAAGTAACCCAGCAGAGCACCAAACACGGTTGGCCCCGCAGCCACCAGAAAGGCCTGGTCGAAGCGATCACCTGTTGCCCCCTGGGCGCTGTAAAAATATGCCGGAAAAGCCAATGAGCCCAGAAAGGCCCCGGTGGTCGTATGCCAGAACAGACCAGGTTCTTCAAATAAGGTCGCAGTGCCTGATACAAAGGCGCCAGTCACGAAGGTTGTGCCCAGAACCACAGATACATTACGCACAGCATTGTCGGTCTCGCTGAATTGAACACAGGCCGAGCAGAAGGCGGCCGACGAAGCTGCCCCAACCACCACACCAGAGAAATAGCCCACTGTACCGGTCAGAGTCATTACTGAACCCATTACCCACTTGTTAGTAGTCTGCTCTTCTTCAATACCTTCGAGAAAAAAATCATCTTTGATTTGTGGGCTGCCGCCGCCTGAGGTGGGGGGCTGGCCCCATAGAGCCTGTGAAAAAAGAGAAAGAAATACCACCAGTGTTTTCACCGTGCTGGCAGAAAAGCAGACCAGTGACTTCATAGCAAGGGTTTATTGGGGCTCTGTGTATCTTAATGCCAATAAAAAATCAGCCCTGATATTCGAGAATCATAATACTTAAATCATCATCAGAGCGGTGTGAGGCGCTGGCATAGTTAGAAGCATAGTCGACAACAGTCTTACATAGCTCAGCGGGGCGCATGTCTTTTTTATTCTGAATGAAGCTGTACAGCCGTGTGTCATCGAGTATTTCGTTGCTGGCATCTCGGGCTTCAGTAATGCCATCTGTATATAACACCAGTTTATCACCCTTTTGCAGCTGGTACTTTTCTTCGCTGACCTGGGGGGGCGTATAATCAAAGATTATTCGGCCTTCAGGTTTCAGGGTCTTAACTGAATTATCACCATTAAAAATCAGCGTCGGTGAGTGGCCTGCATTGGCCAGGGTCAACTCACCTGACTCGGTATTGATAAACACAAATGTGGCGGTTAAAAAATTATCACCAATCTTACCCTTGAGTGACTCTTGCAGTTTTTCAAGAACGTAGGCAGGCTTCTTCATGTCTCTTAACAAAGGCTGCATCGACATCTTAACCATCGAAGCGAGAAAGGCTGCAGCCACCCCATGGCCTGAAACATCGCCTACAAACAGGGCAAGTTCATTGTTACGGGGAAAGTGATATACATCTATGAGATCACCACCAATTTCCATCATGGGGCGGTACTCAAATGCGAGGTCGTACCGGGGTATCTGGGGTAGATCGTGGGGTAAAAGCGAATCTTGTATTCGTTTGGCCATCTGAATCTGTTCTTCAAGCTCGCGGTTTTTATTTTCTAATGATTCGGTTCGCCGCTTAATCTTGTCTTCAAGATCGCTGGTCAGAGCCTTCAGTTGTTTTGAGAGTAGCTGAACATGTTTCTGTATGCTGATACTGCGGTTTACCAGACTGTATGACATGGCGATTAACAGAAAAGTAAAACCATACTCAACCATATAGATCGTATTGATTAAACCAGCACCTGCAAGAATATCATTAAGGGCTGTTAAAAAGAAGATAACTGAGCTTATCACAATGAAAAGGTATTCTTTATTATTACTTTTTCGGTAATAGTTAATAAGCATGAAAAAGGCATAGGTCATCGACGCCAGTAGAACGCAATACATGACATCCATCCACCAGAGGGGTTCTGCCTCATAATAGATGATATCAAACAGTGAAGTTCGCACCGCCGAATGTTCTGCGTTTACAGCCAGATCTGTGGTAACTGTTAATATTGCAATGATTGGCATGGGCGCGCTTAACAGCCAGAAAAACAGGCTATTCAGAGGCTTTTCAACCAGATGATGGTAGAAGGCCAACATTGAGACAGAGATAAAACAAATTGAAAAAAACTGACCTTTCTGGTAGACTACCGAATCTGCTACGGCCTGCGAATTATATAGGCCTGCGGTAAAAAAGTCATACCCTGCAAGGCTGAGGCAGAGAAGTGCGAACGATAAACTGAAGTTTTCTTCACGATTTCTTATATATCGAACCAGATAGTGAAGACCAACATAGCCAGCGATGGCCATCATCATCAGGGGTGGCAGTGCAACGAGGTTCATGGTTCAACCACAAACCAAATAATTTGAAGCTGGTTATAGAGCAATCAAAGTTGATGCCATTTTACTGCATGGCATCAAAACTTTCAGAGTAACCCGGCTTATGCTACTTTGTTTTTTGTATAGTTTTTGAAGTTTTTCAGAAAGTCTTCGGCCAGCCTGGCTGTATCATGATCATCTGGGTGAAAATCTGGTCGAAAGTAATCTAACAAGTCTTTGCCAAAAGTGGTACCTTGAACACGTAGAAAGCGGCTCAGGTGGTTAATTTTAGCCCACAATGGCATGGCTCTGAACTCATTATCGGTCAGCAGAAAATAGGTCTGCCCCATGGTGCCATAGGCGAATAGCGCTACAGTAGCCAATAGCATACCGGCAATTCGCAGGGCATATGAATCATTAACTTCTTTTAAGACATCAAAGGCCACGGCCTTATGTTCGATTTCTTCTGAGGCATGCCATAGCACCAGCTGCCGTAACTGCTCGGGCACGTCATGATCAGAGCCCATTTTGTTTTCTTCAAATGCTGAGGCGGCCATAATCGCTGTATAATGCTCAAGGGCTACGGTAATTGATAAGTAGATCTCTTCAGGTAAAAACGGGGCCAATGTCTTTTCAAGAAATTCGAAAGCCGACTCGCGATAGAACTTTTCGTAGGCATCAACAGGAATATCGTGTTCACGCAGTGTCTGCCAGAGGCTCTCGTGGGCCCGGCCATGTTGTACCTCTTGACCAATAAATGCTTTGACCTTCTCTTTCAGCTCAGGGTCTTTCAGGCGGTCGGCGTACTGCTTCACACTGCGAATAAAGAAGCGCTCACCTTCAGGAAAAACAATGTGATAGGCATTGGCCAGATGGGTGGCAAAGGGGTTACCTCGCAAATAGTATTTCGGTAGATTGTCTTTATTTATGTCAAAATGAACCTGGCGTACAACCGGTGTTCCCTGGGCTTTCTTCATTATAGGTCTCCTCTAATATTCTTAATTTAATACAGTCTGTGAGTAAAGCGTAGCGAAATATAAATTAACACCAAAAAAGTGGCACGCTTGTCACTTTTAAAGGGTTTTTTTCTTCAAGGCCCATTTTTATTTCTATCTTTGCCGTATGCGGTTTCTACGCATCTTGCCATTGGTTTTGGCCCTGACTTGGTGCCCTATTTACCCCATGGCAGAAATACAGTTAGGTGGCCAGTTCTCAGGTGTTTCTTATGATGAGTATTCACTGAATACCCAGGGTAAGTCAGCGCAAAGGTGGGGATATAAAGGCCAGATATTCGCTCATTATATGTTCAATCTATGGATGCCCAGCGCCATCGGGGTGGGCCCCTATGCAGGTTATGGCACGTTGGGCAATGCTAATGATGATGTGGCCACAATTTCAAACCGCTTTTTCTGGCGGGCCGGCCTTGAAGTCAAATCTGCTTTTCGTATTAGTCAGCGCCTGCATTTTTTTACCCGTTTTGGCGCGGGATATGAATCTCACAGAAACAAAGTGAGCGTATCATCAACCACAACAGAATATGACGCACCTACCACCGGTATAAGTGGTCATGGTGGTGTGGGTATTCAATATTTAGCCGGCCGTAACTATCAATTCTTTCTACAGGGTGAGGTTTTATCGGCGAACCTTACTGAGTCTGCCGAGAACGTTATGGTAGGCGGGCAGCCTGCCGGTGGTATCGCCGATAAGAAGCGTACGATGATTGCCTTTGGTCTTGGCCTTGGTGCAATTTACCGCATTCGCTGAGATTTTTTTTCTTACAGGGTTGACCCGTCATTGATTAAAGAAAGTCTGTTTTGTGGCAGTTTTTCTTACTGGTGCCAGTGGGTTTATCGGTACCCATGTCTTACATCAATTGCTTGCGGCGGGCTATGAAGTTAAAGCTATTTCACGCAGTGGCAAGCTGCCCCATGCGCCAGAGAGTGATCAGCTGTCTGTTTTTGAAGGTGACTTGCTTGATTCAGCCAGCTATGTGCATATTTTAGAGCAGTGTAACTCAGTTATTCATCTGGCTGGCTTGATCAGCACTCATAGAAAAGATGAGCAAGAGGTCATGCAGGCTAACTATGAAACCACCAAAAGGCTCTGGCAGGCCTGCAAAAAAACCAAACCAGAAAAAATCGTATACCTGGCTTCAATCTTTGCCCATGGTTGGGCCAAAGATGGTAACCCCATTGATGAAGAGGCCGATTACGATGATGAAATTTACCGGCTGCCTAACCCCTATTTTAAAGCTAAGCGCGATGCTGAGTTGTTAAGCTGGCAAGCCTGTGAAGAGGGCCTGCCCATTGTTTTTGGTTACCCGGGTTTTTGTATCGGGCCTGAAGATCATCGTTTATCTTCAATGCGGGCAGTAGTGCAGGCCATTAAGGGTGAGATTCCGGCGTTTATTGATGGGGGAATGAACTTCATTGATGTGCGTGATGCAGCGGCCGGCCTGATTGCCTGCCTTGAAAAAGGAAAGGTGGGCGAAAAGTATCTGCTGGTTGACCATAATTTTCGCTGGCGAGAGTTTTTCAGTGAGCTTGAAGTGGTATCGGGTAAACGGGGCCCGGCTGTTTCTATACCTTACGTGATGGCCCTCTGGTCAGGTAAAGCTCTTGAGGCCGTATGGCCTGGCGCCCCCATAAGTGAAGGTGATGTTACCCTGATGGGCAACCTCTGGTACTACGACCCCACCCGGGCACGGGCAGAACTTGGTCTGCCCTCACGCCCCCTGGCTGAAAGCCTGCGCGATAGTCTCGACTGGTTGCGCGAGAACCTCTATCTTTAGCGATCAGCTATAGCATTCTGTATTCGGTAGATTGGTTATACAGTACGATCTGGTGAGTGATCTCTTTCAGTGATGAGTAGATCAGGCGCATCAACTGCTGGGCATCGTTTCTTCTGATAAAAAGCTCATCATCGATATTAAATCGAACACCCAATTCGAGTGACTCTTTGTCTACCCTGGTTAAGAAAGAAGAAGTGAGTTTCAGCTTCAAGTCATGTGAAAACATAGTGATACGCAGAAAGTCGCCTAACTGAAAATATTTCAGCATACCCGGGTCACGTAATACCAGGCCCATACCATTAAGACTAATGTCTTTGAGAAAAGCTGTCATTTTAGGGCGATAACCCCTGTTTAAAACCTCGATACCCGCCACTACCTTAATCTGCGGAAAAAACTTAAGGCGTACAAACTCACGGGGTTTGCGACCTGAAGTTAACAGTGGTATAACCTTTGCATAAAGGTATGACCAGGCAGTTTTTCTAAACTGCATATCTTTCTGCACAAAGGGTATGCGAAAGTCACGAAACACCGATGCGATATTGCGGTCTAGCATGGTGGTGTGAACGAAACCATGGTGCATACGGTGGTCACGAATATACCGTGCCAGTTGAATGCTGATTGGCACAGGCCCGATAAACCTTTTACGCTTTGAACCCCGAATAATACTATCAAGATTAAACAGGCATGCTGACTTTTCGTTTTGTACAGAGCTTACGCCGGTTACATATTCAGGTTGGCAGTTGTGGATGAAGATATCGTGCTTGAGCAGCTCGAATCGGTCTTTGTCACTCATGTAGAGGGGCATGCCCACCCATGAGATATTTTTTGGTGCGAGAACAATCTCGCCGGATTTGAAGTCCATTTTATCCTCCTGGAAAAATCCAGTGAGGGCAGGAAAAAACATCAGTTTATGTATTTAGTTACTTGTTATGTTAATCGGAAATTAACTTCCCCCCCACACGTAATAATCATTACTTCATTACAATTTACTCAAAAAAATCGCTTTTGCCCAGCAGATCTATTTGATAAAGCCGAAATGAAAAGACCTTTACATAGAAAAAGGCAACCCAGATTATGTCGCATGACGCCCTTTCGGCAAGAATCACGGGTATTGCTCAACGATTTGCTCACCCAAGACTTTCTGCAGGCCTGTTCAAAATTCACCTCAATGCGCGAATTGATCAGCGCCAGTAAGTTTCAAGTC
>CAZHLC010000271.1:0-6076 GCA_964532545.1 uncultured Leptospiraceae bacterium
AACGAGAATATCGTAAAATGGCGAACTACAATGATATGATGCTTGCGATCACGATGCCCTGTGATTAGCTCACACGGCAAATCTTCAATATTAAAAAAGTTGTAAGCGAAAACACTCAACCTGCGTCTTGCTCTCACAATTGACTGCCAAATGGGCACTCAACCGGGAGGGAGTAATGAAAAAAAGAACGATCTCAGCAATTTTGCTTGCTTTTGCTGCAGTATTCATTGTTAATTGCGAATCATTCTCTGATGACAGCAACTTCAGTGTAGGCGGCACCACGTCTTCGACGCCGCCAAACTCTTCAAATGAAAACGATACCACAACGACTACCGATGCGTATGCTTATTTTCTAGCCGATAACACCTCTACGTTTAAAAAGCTTTTTGTTAAAAACCTGAAAACCAGTGATGGCGCAGTGCGACTAAGCCCGACTACAGGGTCTGACGTAACCCGCTTCGTTGTGGGCCCATCTGGCAGTTGTGCAGCCTATGTTCAACGATTCGGCAGTACCTATGAACTCTACCTGGCCTATGCCGACGGTTCACCAGTCAAAAAACTCAACGGTGCTTTGGTTAGCGGCGGTCAAGTGCATTACAATCTGAATAACTTTCAATTTCGCCCCAATCACAATCAGATAATATATATGGCGAAACAAGATTCTTCGACCATTGTAGAACTCTATTCTGTAAATATTGATAACCCTGGGGTAAGCACAAAGCTCAGTGGCAATATGGTTGCTAATGGCAATGTAGTGGGTTTTTCCATTAGCCCAGATGGCAAAAGCCTTGTCTACCAGGCTGACCAGAATATCGACGGCGTCAACGAGCTCTACTTTGTCAATCTTGATCAGATTGCAACCCCGGTTAAAGTAAACCCAGACCTTGGTGCCGGCCGAAACATTTTGAGATACGCATTCAGCCCTGATTCACAGCGTATTCTCTACAATGGTGACCAGCATACCGACAACGCCTTTGAGTTGTATATGGTATCAACCAGTGAGCTTGGCACGGCCACTAAACTGAACTCAGATTTGCCTACGGGTTCATTTGGTATACTTGCCTTTTTCATGCCCTCATCTGGAAATAATATTGTCTACCGGGGTTACCAGAATTCAACCTCGAATTCAGAACTCTTTCTGGTTTCGACTGACAGCCCTGGTACAGTATCGACGTTGAACATTACACCGGCTGCCGGTGGCAACTCAGTAGGTGATGTTCTTTTCAGTTCTGATAATGAAACTATACTATACCGCGGTGACTTCACCTCCAACGGGGTGAACGAATTATACATCACCAGGCTTGATACACCCGGTGTTTCAACAAAGATAAACGGGGCCCTGGTATCAAATGGTGATGTAGCTCAGCATTATCGTTTCAATGACGATGCTACTAAGATTGTTTATATGGCCGATGAATCAACTGATGGCATAAATGAGATTTTCGTTGTTGATTTATCTTCGCCAGGTACTTCGACTCGTCTTAACCCGACGCTGAGCTCGGCGCATAAAATAAGCGATATTTTAGGTGGCCTTTATGTAAAAGACGATGTGGTAATTTACCAATCTGATCAAGACACTCTAAGCAGACGTCGACTCTATGCAGTCGCTTTAGACTCTGCGGGTATAACAACTCAAGTTGATGGCTTTGATCTCACCGACTCTCGATACTTAGTTGAATGGGCAGTGCACTGGTAAAGACCACACCGAGCACTTCGGCTTGCTTTGTTCGCTCAGTTGAAGGTGCCCCCCGGGCCTTAAACCTAAATTAAGTGCGTGGTTCAAACTCAGTATAAAGCCATGTGATTTAGTTTGCTTAAACATAATGATTTCTAACCATTACCCTAAAAGGTTCTGCCTCGGGCGACGGTTCAGGCTGACATTGTTTCCCGTCATAGGTTTACTAACACCTTAATACTGACCAAGCTCAGATCATTGATACGAGGCTAAGCGTGGCAGGTATTAAACCTAACTAGATAAAGCCCATTTTCTGCAAGATATCTCATCTCTTTTGAGATATCTTGCAGAAATATGCATATATTGATGCAAATGATCGAGCAAGAGCTGTTAAATAAAATCAAAGTCAATGAGTTCGACTATGCACTATTGCGCGATCAGCTGCGAGGCTACCAGAGACCAGATGCTAAAATCAGATCGCTCATTGATAAGGGCTTTTTGATTCGATTGCAGCGCAGCACGTTTACCTTTGGCCCCGCAGCGAACCGAGGCCTAATTGCCCGCGAAGTTTTGGCGAATATCATGTACCGCCCCTCTTACATATCATTAGACTATGCATTGTCTTATTACCAGCTCATTCCTGAAGCTGTGAGAGCTGTAACCAACATTAGCACAAAACGAAATCGTACTTTTAATACACCTCTTGGGGTGTTCTCTTACCAGTATCAAAAACCAGAGTTTTTCAAAATAGGCTTTACCCAAATTAAGATTGGTGAGCATAGACGCGCCTTGATAGCCACCCCAGAAAAATCGCTTCTAGACAAGATAATACTTGATGGTAAAATCAAGAAAAAAAAGATCTAGCCCCATACCTTTTTGAAAACTTACGCATTGAAGAGCAAGACCTCGCTGCTCTGAACCTTGATACTCTGAACCAGTACAACTCAATGATGAAACAAAAATCACAAGATGGATGCTTCAACTAGTCAAGCAGGTGTCAAAGTGAGCGAAGCGATCGAGCGCATGTTAGAAAATTTCCAGCTTCAAAGTGGTGATGACTACTCATTGGCACTGCATGAGATCATTCAAGAGGTTGCCTTACTGGGGTTATCAAGGGCTGGCTTTTTTAATAAGGCCGCTTTTTATGGTGGCACTGCACTTAGACTACTGTACAAACTAGATCGATTCTCTGAAGATTTAGATTTTTCTTTGTTAAAGGCTGATAAAAATTTTTCTCTGATACCTTATTTAGAAACGCTACAAGAAGAGCTGCAATTATTTTCTTTTAATGTAGACATTGAAGCTAAGAAAAAATCTAAAGAGTCTGCGATTGAATCGGCCTTCATTAAGGCTAACACAAAAGAGCACCTGATCACGATTGAAACGCCAGGCGAGCTAACTGGTTTTTTCTCAGAGAATCAAAAGGTAAGAATCAAATTTGAAGTTGATACTAACCCACCCTTAGGTTTTGAAACAGAGATGAAATACTTGCTAAACCCTACTGAGTTTAGTATACGTTGCTTCACTCTACCGAATCTTTTTGCCGGCAAGATGCATGCTGTATTATACCGAAACTGGAAAAAACGTGTTAAAGGTAGAGACTGGTATGACCTAATTTGGTATGTTAGAAATAAAACAAAACTAAACGTACGTCACCTAGAAAAGAGAATAGAACAATCAGAAAACATTAAACTAACACTGACCCCCGATTTATTTCGAGAGCTTTTAAAGAAACGAATCGAAGAGGTCGATCTTGAAGCAGCTAAAAAAGATGTAGAAAGGTTCGTTAGAAACCCAATCAAAATTTGGAGTCGTGATTTCTTTAACAGCTTGCTCGAACAGATTGAGTTCGAATAACCTATGAGACCAACGCTAAATCTTTGAGCGCCCTTCTCACGGCTTAGACTCTTTAAGATGTGTGAACCAGCTATTCGAAAGCAATATTGTAGGTATTTTTCATTGTTCAGCCTTGACAAGCTATATTCAGCGTCAAGAATCAAGGATGCGTTTTCTCGAAGCTACAGAATAGGGAAGTAATCTCCAAAGCAGTATTAGTTTGTTTTCTTTTTCTTATACCTGATCTTCTTACCCCTTCTTACTGCTACATAGAGCTTCTTCATTTCTTTATTCGGTACAAGTCCATTCCCATTGACAGAGAATCGGGGCTTCAACCCATTTAGAAAGTACATATCAATCTCACCCTTATTCTTTGCCTTTACTTTTCCTCGATGCTCACAATCGAAGAAGTACTTCACTTGCTCATAGGTACTTTGAGAGATATTGATAAATCCTGAAACCCCAGACGACTCCATTCTAGACGCAGTGTTAACAGTATCTCCCCAGACATCATATGCGAACTTCTTCGTACCGACGACGCCGGCTACTAATGGACCAGTATTTATTCCCAGTCGCAGCTCCCAGTACGGGTCGCCTTGTTGTTCTTTGATTTCTTTCATCTGGTTCATAAATGCCTGAATCTCTAATGCCGCAAGACAACAGTCAATAGCATGAGTTTTGTTGGCTATGGGTAAGCCCCCGGCGCACATGAACGCATCGCCAATCGTTTTCAGTTTCTCCAGGTTATACTTCTCTGTTACCTGGTCGAAGTAAGAAAAGCATTTGTCGAGTTCTGATACGACATCTTCTGGAGAAAGGTCTTCAGCTATCTTGGTAAACCCAACAAAGTCTGTGAAGATAACAGAGGCTGAATCAATACGTACTGGTTTTGTTGACCCCTTCTCTTTAAGCTCGTTCGCAATATTCTCTGGCAGAATGTTCAGTAGCAATGTTTCTGATTTGTCTTTCTCAAGTTTCAGTTCAGATGTTCTTTTATTTACGGTCTCTTCAAGCTTTGTCGTTGATGCTTCGAGAGAAATAGCCATCTTGTTGAAGAGTTGTGAGATCACACCCAGTTCATCAGAACGCTGATTGCCAATGCGATGAACAAGTCGACCTCGACTGATTGCAACAACGCCATCAAGAAGTTTCTTCATCGGATCAAGCAGCACCCCGCGGAAGAAGAATGGAAAAGATATCGCAATCAATGCCACAATTGCTATCTGAGCAGAAAACAAAGTGTTGGCTGTCTTACTAAGATAGTTTCTGTAGGTCTTAAGGTTTACACCGACAATCTTACCCTCAGCTAGATTCGAGTGGAAAATATATAATGGGGTTATGTTATCTGCGGCTAGCATTGTATTATGTTCAAGGCTCGATTTAGCGTATTGCCTGTAGTATTTAGAGTTATCTCTGTAATAAGAATCTGATATGAAAACAATATCAGCGTTTCCCTTTCGTCCGTTTACAATCAGTTCTGCATTTTTCTCCCAGATCGTCTGGAAACTCTTCTCTCTTTGCTCTAATAGCGGATAGGTGAGGCCAGGAGAAAAGGTGAGTATAGATACGATAATAATCCCTAGGAGGTTTCCAACAACAGAAGTCTTTTCTTTTGTGTGTCCCAGGTAATAAACAAAGACAACGAAGAAGATGACTGGGAATCCGAAACTCATGGCTAAGAAATGAAATTCGGTGCTCACAATACCTCGCTTTGCCAGCCCATTTATAAATCCAATAGGTATCATTACACCATAGAATGCTCCGAAAAGCACAAGATAAGTTTTCGCATCTTTACGGTTCTTCATTGACCTGAACTTGATTATTGACAAAGAAACGGCAGTAATGAAAGCAATTAGAATGCAAAGAGCGATGATCGCACTCGCCAAGGGAGATTGAAAATCCCAGTACTGCCCTTCAGGGCGGTAGATTCGCGGAGCAGACACTGTACTTATTACAAAGAAAATAAAGCAAGACAATCCTAGTATCATGAGTGCATTGAAAACGATCCGTGTAAGACGCGGGTGAGTTTTCTCAAAAAGGTCCATCCAAAATTGCATACCAAAAGCAATAGAGAAAATCACAGAGAAGACTGTGATCCAGCGATGAAAAGCACCATCAGGGGTGATTACTATACATGCAAAGACGTATCCTAATTGGAACACAGAAAATACACCCACTGTCCAAATGAATCGCCAAGTCAATGATGACTTATTCTTAATCAAGAGTAAAAAGATTAAGCCCATCAAGTTGGCTAAGACTGGAACCAGAGCGTTGAGCGATAGAGAATTTAGATAGAGACTATTCATGCTGACATGGGTAAGTTTCAATATTCAGGAAATTGTGCCTCTTTAGGTGCCTCTATCAAAAGGGTAAGGCCCACTATGAGACAGACAACATATTATGCAGAGTCGTTTTCAAGCAGAAAATAGTGGTTGAAACTGAGCGGTGGGCTTAGATCTATTTTTTACCGACGCGCATAATTCTGCAGTTTTTGCAAGGTATTTTACAGATGAATCTGTTTGTAAGCTCGATAGATACGAAATGCAACGGCTCGGTTCCAGAGCA
>CAZHLC010000272.1:0-902 GCA_964532545.1 uncultured Leptospiraceae bacterium
CCTGTCTTGGTCACCGTTTTGGTTCTCTTTGTTTCACGGGGCTGGCCATTCAGGTAAGATTTAATTACATAAAACTGGCTGCTCTGGGGGTCTGTATCAACCATTCGCAGGCCAAAAACCTGGGCAAACTTTTCATCAAACATTGAAAAGAAAAGAAAGTTACGATCAAGCCTGCGCATACGCTCAATAAACTCATCATCAGTCATCGCGATGCGCTTTTTATTTTTCTTTTTCTTTGACCATGACAGTTTAATGGCCTTATACTTGTTACCCAGCGCAGCCCTGATAGCAGACGCCGAATAAGAGGGCCTGACCGTTTTTACCAGGGTAGTGCCATTGCGGTAAATCTCATACTTATCAGCGGCAAGCTTTGGTACCCAGTGTAATACAATGCCTTCTTTGGCCTGGCCGGGCTTTGGCTTCTTATGTTTAAAAGGCGAAACCATCACCTGAAGACCATGGGCCCCCGAAATAAAGCCCAGCAGAATCACAGTAATAAACAGCTTTTTCTTAATCATCTAGCACCCCGGGCAGCAGAAAGTACAGGTTTTCAGTGTTCTCAACTTCTGCCTGCCGCTCACCCCGGTAACGTATATCTGAGCCCTTCACCCGCAGGGGCAGGCTCTTCAGGTTATCGGTCAGTTCATGGCCTTTTAAGACCACATCATAGTCAATGCTCTTTTGATCATCGGTTGTGAAAGCATTAAATACCACTGAAATCGGGGCCTTTTTCGAAGTGTAGTTCCAGTTGCTGATGTCGCAGATCACCCTGCCATTGAAATTATCTTTACCCCCAATCAAGCTGGCCTGCATTTTCTCGCAGAGCTCACCGATACGAATAGCTGCCCTTGCCCGATTTTCTTCAGTGAAATTACCCGCGACGTGCACAGGTATGGTGATAG
>CAZHLC010000272.1:926-6075 GCA_964532545.1 uncultured Leptospiraceae bacterium
GACTCATTTTCACGACCAGTGAATTCTGAAAGTCTTTTTCACCTGGTGCAATGCGCTCGACCACCGGGCTGGCACCTGCTGCCCGTATAATAACCTCATAGCGCAGGGCAGGCAGTACTTCGGCAGTAACCACACCCGAGCCATCTGTCTCGAAGGTTCGACTGGATATCAATATCGGATCAACGCCTCCGAGCGACGGCGCCATTTCGGGCTTAATGGTCACGCTGGCATTGGCCAGAGGCTTGTTGCCGCCATTTTTTACCGAGACCCGCAGCTGCTTGGCCCGTTTATCGACGTAATGTACAAACAGGTTTTTCTTTTCTACCCCCCTTACCGTAACCTCAGTAGGCATGGGCATGTACGCAGAATACTGGTCATTCTTGGTTGCCAAAATAACGTATTTCTGGTTATAGCGAAGATTATCTTTGATTAAATACATTCCCCGCATGGCAGTAGCGCTGGTAACCAGCTCGGCGTTCTGCTCGATATCGCGGGCAAGCAGTGAGCCGCCAGGCAGGGGTTTGTACACCTTAACTTCGAGTACGCCGTTGGCTATACCTTTGTGCTGGTCTCTGATTTCACCAGAGATGCCATAGACCCCGGGGTCGCGCGGGCGCTCTGTGGCTCTAGCCGTTAGATCTATAGTGGGTGTTTTGAAGACCTGGCCATCTGGTTTCTCACCGATGCCAATATAGAGTACATGCTCAAGACAAACGACACCGAGGCAGCCGCCGTAAAAGCCCTCTCCATAAAAGTAGGCTGACTCGAATGAAACTGCCCCGCTCAGATCATAGCCGCCAATGATGCTGATTTGAAAAATCTTAAAGTCGATAGTGCCTTGAATGTCTGTGTACATACCGGCGGCGTAACCCATTTCACTCAGGTTGGTGGGCTTGAAGGCATTAAGTGATTTTTCGGCCATCTTTGACAGGTTTTCAACATCCTGACTCAGTGTCTGTTCGACATTTGTCGCCCACTCTTGCTCCATCTTTTGCGAGTCACAGTTCTGGGCCATGTGAACATAGCAGTATACATATTCGCGCGAGGTCAACATCGTGCCGGCCCTGCCTACGTTCAAATAGGTGCGAGCGGCCTGGGTATAGCTCATCTTGCTCGCATCAACTGCTTCGCCAAAGACTCGGGTATAGGCCTTGTTTGAAGTGACGGCATTGAAGGCCCTGGCAGCTACATTCTTGGTGGCAACATCATAGAGCTTCTGAAAGTTTGTGCGAGCTGCCAGCTTGGCGGCCTCGGCACTGGCTGCCTTTTTTGCGGCCGCTTCGGCTGCTTCTTTGGCAAGCTGACTTTTAAGAGTAGCTTCGCTGGCCTCAGCAGTCAGCCTGCCAGCTGAAGAGCTACCACTGGCCCGTGCAGCCCGTGCGGCAGCGGTAGCCGCGGCGGCATCGTCTGCTGCTTTGCTGGCAGCCTTGGCAGCCTTCGTTGAAGCGGCTGCTGCTTTTTCGGCCGCAAGCTTGGCGGCATGAAAACCATCTTCTGCTTTTGCGGCAGCTTTATAGGCTGCTTTTTTGGCCGCCTCATTCATGACTGCCTTATGAGCCTCTTTGGCCGCGGTCTTGCTGCCCTTGTTGGCCGCAGCCTTGGCCACTGCTTTTGCAGCATCATCAGAGGCCTGGCTGGCAGCCTTGGCTGCCTTGCCTGCAGTTGAAGCTGTGGCCCGCATGCCGTAAGAAGCGGTGTTCTTTACCACCGTTTTTACCGAATTGAACATGCCCGACCAGAGTATCAGGGTAATCAGGGCACCGCCCCCCTGAATGGTAGCATCGGTTAGGGCTGGCATATGGTAATATGTCCAATGGCCGCTTGAGAAACGTATGGTGGCCATACCCATCTTTGCCGTCATGGCTGTTTGAGTAAACATCATCAGACCATAGATCTTCTTGGGCATGCCTTTGATACCCTCATGCATGGGAAAGTTCATGGGCATGTTGAAACCGAAGGCGAGGCCCGTGCCCGACCAGGTGAAGCGCTCTGAGCTGCTGTCGAGGGGCATACCAATGCTCAGATTAATGCCTCGCATGGCCCCGATACCCCAGCCATCAATGCCAATCACTTTTTTACCGGGGTTATTAGGGTCATCTTCAAGCTTAGGAAGCATATACACCTGAAAGCGACCGCCAATTTTCAAACTATCTTTTACCAGTGTGGCGTGGGCGATATCAGCACGGCCCTGTAGTTCGAAATTATTCTGCAGGTCTACTTCTACCTGCATCTCTATGGGCTTAATAGCGCTGATCACCTCAATAGCCGCTGTACCAGCATAGTAGGCCCAGGCCATTTTATCGAGTAGGCCAGCCTTTTTAAAATCAAGAGTACTTAAAGCAGCCAGAGTAAAGTTTACAAGCGTCGTCATTATGGCATTGCCCGGCGTTGACTGGTAGCTGCCATACATGTATAGCTTATCAAAGATAAAGCCATTTTCGGTCTTAGTTACATTCAGGCGTAGTGAGCCGGTGCCCTTGAACAGGCCGAAAGTCAGGCCAACGCTGTCAGCCACCACGTACTCACCCTTTATCTGGGGCTCGAGGGCACCGTTCTTGGCAATAATGCCACCTTCAAGGTTTCTGAATGAAATGCTGTTGAAGCGCAGAATGGTATCTGAGGCAAATTTCATGGCCCAGCGGTTTTCATCAAAGAATTCAAGATCAAGATCAAGTTTTACCGCGTTGTCGTCAGCCTCAAGCTGATCGAGCCTTGCTTGAAAATCTTGCTCGTTCTGCTGCTGGCTTTTACCAGGTGAAAGTGATGATGGGCGCTTCTTTTTGTTCTTGTTGCCAGCGATGTCAAGGTAGACACGGCCTGCGCCAAATAGTTTGTTGCTATCATACAGAACGACACCGTTTACTGTCATGTAGCCCTGGTCGACCTTAAAGTGAATAGGGGCCACCGAGTAAGAACCGTCTTCATATAAGGTGAAGCTTTCAGCTGAAATGCCCGCACCCGGAATCGTCAGGTCAACATCTGCCTCGATGCGAATATACTTCATACCATATTTATAGTTGGCCTGGCCAGTCTTGTCGGCCATTGATGGTGTCTTCTGGTTTATAGCGCTCAGATCAACGTTTTCGTCGAAATCCTGCCCCAACACAATATCTTTCAGAGTGAAGTTGAAACGAGCGAATTCAAACTCAATCTCTTTGGCACTGATTCTCTCTTTGAGATCATCAATGTAGAAGGTGAGTGAAGCATCGTTATCTTTAACCTGTAGTATATTGAAATAGCAATTTCCCAGTTCGAAATTCATTCGATTCGAATCGATACGGGCGTTGAGACTACAGTTATCAAGATTCAGGCGGTAATCATCGTTAATGCCGTCGTCTTGATTACTCGTTTTGCCAAGCAGCTGGTCGGCTTTCTCAAGCAATTTATCAACCTTGCTCTGCCTTGTGAACTCAAGAGTTGCACCTTCATGCAGAATTTTTCCACCGTAATAGTTGGTTTCGAAGGGCTCAATATAGTTTGAAAGGGTATCTCCGTTACTGTCTAAGACAACCTTACTGATTTTGACTGTTTTTCGCACCGGGTCTGGCAGCTGAATGCTGCCCGCCAGTTGAATGCCTTCGCGGCCAAAGCTTGCCTCAGTAAGGGCCAGAGTAATACCGCTCAGCTTGAATTTGAGGTATCTTTCCATGGGAAAATTCATGCGTGTAGCACGCCATTCTTCGCTGGCATCAAAGGTAGCCCGATCAAAATCAAGGCTGCGCTCAATCTTCTTGTAGTAAATGCGACCGCTTGAAACCAGGCTGTCTCTTTTAAAGTCAACCCGAATGGTTTTCAGGTAGGCAGAGTATCCTTTCAGAGACACTGCGCCCCAGGGTTCGTCTTTTTTACGCTGGCGGTCTTCTTTCTGCTTTTCATCTTTTGCCGGTAAAAATGTGGCCTGGGCATCAGTTTCTGGGCCCGGAAAAATCTGCACAGGGTCTTTACTTTCAACTCGACCAACCCCCTGCAGGTCTTCGCTGATGTTTTCAAGGTTAAGCACCAGGTGCGTACTCATAAAGGCCTCGGCTTTGGCAGGGTTGTAAGCAAGCTTAACATCACTCAATTCACCTTCAAGCTTCTGATAGGCAAATACCAGACCCGGCTTCAGAGGCAGAGGCTCTTTCAACAGCATCTCGGGTAGCTTAGCCTTAACATTTTCTTGAAAAGCCGCCCGATCGAAATTGGCATAAGCATCGATGCCACTCAAATCATAATTCTCAATTGAGAGCGAGTCATGTACGAAGGGGCGCATCTTGGTTGGCAAGAAAGCCTTGATTAACTCGCCCTCGCTGGCATTTGCCAGGTCTGCGGGAATATACTGACGGTTTTCGCGGCCGAGAATTTTTTCAAGCATCTCTGCAGGTTCTTTGCCGGCGAAAGCACCATACACCTTATTAAAGGTATAAGATGGCCATTCACTGCTGAATTCTTCAGGGTTATAGCGGGCCAACGAATCAGCATTTGACTTTAAAATTGATGGGGCAGCTGGTAGCGTATGCTTTACCATGAAAGCCCTGGCGCCCATAGCGGTCAGGGCCTTCTTCTGGGCAGCGGTAATGTTTGAAACATTCATGGCCTCTAATTCTGGCGTAAACAGGCTACTGGCTTGCAGAGCTGCTATTTGGGCTGTTATTTCATGCAGAAACGCATAATTTTCATCAATTTTGGCGCTGAGAAACTTATCGTCTTGATAGAATTCTTTGTTTTCAAGAGCCGATATCACATCGACCCAGCCTTCTTCGTTAAGCAAGCGGCCAAGGCCATCGGTGAGCAGGCGGCGCATTTGAAAGTCTTCGTCAAATACAACCCCCAGTTTCGGGTCGACGGTTTCTTTCAAATCAAGCTCAAGCTTTTCGCCTTTTTCTGACAACAGTTCAACTTCAACCTTGCCTAGAATTTTGTTTTTAAGCTTCAGGTATCCATCGACCAGCATGGTACGCTTGCTGTCTTTCATTGGTCGCAGTTTGATGTCTGAATCAAAGCCGCCAAACGTATCAATATTCAGGGTTTCTTCAACCGAGGCCAGCTTCTCTGCGAACTTATTGGCCTCAGCAATTCTGTTGTTAGCCGATTTTTCAAAATCACTGAGTTTTTTGTGGGCAAGGCTGAGCTTTTGCTGCAGGTCACTGAAGGCAAGGTTGGTTTCTTC